>JBLMXS010000500.1:0-6095 GCA_050257895.1 Thiohalocapsa sp. | reverse complement strand
CTCGTACTCGACATGCGCGGTGGCAATCGTGATGCCGCGCGCCCGCTCCTCCGGCGCCTTGTCGATCTGGTCGAACGGCACAAACGTCGCGCCGCCGCTCTCCGCCATGACATTGGTGATCGCCGCCGTCAGCGTCGTCTTGCCGTGGTCGATGTGACCGATCGTGCCGATGTTGCAATGCGGCTTCGTCCGCTGAAACCTTGCCTTACCCATCGCTGCGGCTTCCTATTCCGAAAGAGGGACCCAATGTCGTTGACGCCTAAACGCTCGCTGACGCGGTTTGGAGCGGGTGATGGGAATCGAACCCACATAGCCAGCTTGGAAGGCTGGAGCTCTACCATTGAGCTACACCCGCCTATCGCCTGCCGCCGGACCTTTCGAACACCATCCCGCGCATTGCCGCTCCGCACCGCCCGCCTTGGGCACCGGCAAATTCGCGCGGGGCGCTGGTGGAGGGGGTAGGATTCGAACCTACGTAGGCATCCGCCGGCAGATTTACAGTCTGCTGCCTTTAACCACTCGGCCACCCCTCCGCGCTCGCGAGCCGCCGCCTCGCGCACCCGCCTCGCGCACCCGGGGCCGCGGAAGGCGGGTAGATAGAAGCAACGCCTGTGCTTGTCAACATGAGGAGCGGTGCGGACAGTCCTCCATGCCGCGGCGGAACAGGCCGGCGCGACGAGGAGAAAAGAGCACCTGCCCAGCGCTTGCAGCCGCAGGCGCGAAAGGGCCCGTCGACAGCTCTGGCTCTTTTAAGGGACATTCCCCCGTGCCGCCGGGGAATTGCCCCCGGCGACGGAGGAGGAAACGACGGATGAAAATCCGCCTCCTGGTCCTCCGCAAACTCCGGATCGAGATCTCGATCAAGATCCGGATCTAGAGGACCAGGGCGCCGGGAGAGGCTGAACCCTCCCTCGGCTGCCCTCCGAATATAGGAGCAGCGCGATGCGTGGACAAGAAAGGCGGCGGCGAGATAGGCCGCAGAACGCGCCGCTGCCGGTGCGGGCGCCGGCGGGGGAAGAGGCGCCGCCGCGGCCGCGGCGCGAGCGCGGCCAGGGCTACCTCTATGGCCGGCATGCGGTCGCCGCTGCGCTCGCCAACCCCGAGCGGCGCTGGCATCGGCTGGCGGCGCTCGCCGACCACGCGGCGGAAGCGACGGCGCTGGTCGCGGCGGCGCAGGCGCAATTCCGCGGCGGGGCGGAGCCGGTGCAGCTGCTCGATCGGCTGGCGCTCGACCGACTGCTGCCTGAGGGGGCGGTGCACCAGGGGCTGGCCTTGCAGGTCGAGCCGCTCCCCCAAGCAGATCTCGACGATGTGCTGCGCGCGGTCGCAATCGATGAGGCGGGCGGGGAAGGGAGGGCGCTGGTCGTCGTTCTCGACCGGGTCAGCGATCCGCACAATGTCGGCGCCGTACTGCGCTCGGCGGCGGCGTTCGGGGCCGCCGGAATCATCGTGCCGGCGCACGGCACGCCGCCGGCTACCGGCGCCCTCGCCAAGGCGGCGGCGGGGGCGCTCGACTGCCTGAAGCTGGTGCGCGCCGGCAATCTCGTGCAGGCGCTCGAGCGGCTGAAGGCGGCGGGCTTCTGGTGCGTCGGGCTCGACGAGCGGGCGCCGGCGCCGCTTGCCGATCTCGATCTCGGACCGCGGGTCGCGCTCGTGCTCGGCGCCGAAGGGAGCGGCCTGCGCCGCCTCGTCCGCGAACGCTGCGACCACCTCGCGCGGCTGCCGACAAGGCCGCCATTGCCCAGCCTCAACGTGTCGAACGCGGCCGCGATCGCGCTCTATGAGCTGCGTCGCAGCGAGACCGCGGCGCCGGCATCCCGGCCGGCATGATGGCTGCCGGGGGCGGTGGGTTGCGGCGGGCACGGCGAGGCGCCGGAGCGCTGCTGGTGACCGAGGACGGACATTACCTGATGCAGCATCGCGACCATGCCGCCGGGAACCGCTTTCCCGGCTGGTGGTGCTGCTTCGGCGGCGGCATCGAGCCCGGCGAGCGGCCGATGGCGGCGTTGCGGCGCGAACTGCGCGAGGAGATCGGGCTGGAGGCGCGCTCGCAGCAGCGCTTCACTGAGCTCAGCGTGCTGCTGCCGTTCGCCGCGCCGTGCCGTGAACGCATCCTCTATTTCGCGGTGCCGCTGAGCGCCGCCGAGATCGCTGGCTTGCGGCTCGGGGAGGGCGCCGCGATGGCACTGTGGCGGCCGGAGGAGCTGGCGCGGGAGGAGCGGGTCGTGCCGTGGGACCTGGCGGCGGTGCTGATGCATGCGCGCCGCGCCGACCTGTTCAGCGGCGCCGCGGCGCCGCGCAGCGATTGACGGCGGCTTGCCGACGCCCGAGCCGTCTTCTACGATGCGGCAAGCGGACGCAGCATCTTTCCCGATACCAAACGCAGCGGAGGTCCCGATGCCCGACGACGTCAAGAGCGTGATGCAGCCGTCGATGAAGATGTCCTATTCGACCGCAGCGAACCCGGTGATGGTGGAGGGCCGGCGCGACTTCTTCACTTACCGCGACCTCGGCGCCAAGGACGGCAGTGGCGGCCAGATGCGGGCGCAACTGACAAAGGCGAAGCGCGGCGACGCAGCCCACCGGCTGGCATTACCACGTCTGCGACAACCCGTTCGTCTATGTGCTGAACGGCTGGGTCGAGTTGGAATTCGAGAGCGGCGAGATGCTGCGCCTCGGCGCGGGCGACACGGTCTTCAGCCCGGGCGGCTTGAAGCACAACGAACTCCGCACCTCCGACGATTTCGAGATCCTCGAAATCTCGACCCCGGGCGAGATCGGCACGGTGCCGTGCGAGAAGCCGGCGACCGCGGCCTGACCGCGCTGCGCCGGCTGCGGCTGCTGGCCGCGTCGCTGGCGGCGTCAGTTGCCGGGGCGCTGGTGCTCGCGATGTGCCGCCTGGCGCAGCGGAGCCCGCGGTTGCGACAGGAAGGCGAGATGTAGGCGGTAGAGCGGATCCCGATCGAGTCGCACCAAGCTGATCGGGATTGCTTCGTCGCTTCGCTCCTCGCAATGACGGCCCTTTCCCTTTTTGGTGTCATTGCGAGCGGGCGAAGCAATCCCGTTGCCGGCGTGGACGCGATTAACGGCATCGACCGCACCCTAATTGATAAGCTCCTCTCCGGCATTGCGGGAGAGGGAGGGGCCCACGCCGCAGGCGTGGGAGCCGGCGAATGCCGTGGAATCCGCCCCCTCACCCCAACCCTCTCCCCCGGTGGGGGAGAGGGAGTTCTCGGTGTCGACGGTAGCGGTACTACTAGCGGCGGCTGCGGCCGCGCCGGCGATCGTCGTCGTCGTCCTCGTCGTAGCGGCCGCGCGACTCACGTTCTTCCCAGCCGCGCCGCGCCGCCTCGGCATGGCCGCGCGGATCGCCGAACCAGCCGCCATGGCCGCCGCGGCCGCGACGATCCTCGTCGTCCTCGTCATCGTCGTAGCGGCTGCGCGAGCCAGTCTCGCCGTGCTCTTCCCAGCCGCGCCGGGCGGCTTCGGAATGGCCGCGCGGGTCGCCGTACCAGCCGCCATGCCCGCCAGGACTACCGCGGCCGCGGCGGTAGTCGTCATCCTCGTCGTAGCGCGAGCGGGAGCGGAAGCGTCCTTCCTCGTCGCGCGGCGGCATGCGGCGCCGGTCGTCGCCTTCCCATTCGTACTGATAGCGGCTGCGCGGCCGGCGATACTCGCGCTCCTCGTCTTCGTCGTAGCGCGAGCGAGTGCTCATGAAGCGCCCTTCCTCGTCGCGCGGCGGCATGCGCCGTTCGTCGTCCTCGTAGCGGGTGCGGCTGCGCGAACGGCGATACTCGCGCTCGTCCTCGTCTATCGGCCGCGCCATCCGGCCGGGCAGCGGGCCCGGCAGCGCGACGACGCGGAAGGAGCGGGTGCGCGGCGGCCGCAGCCTGCCGGACTCGGCCTCCTCCATCAGCTCCTGTTTGCGCTCGCCCATTTCTTTCGCGAGTTCAGGCGTCGCGACCCCAGCCTGCTTCGCCTTGGCCAGGATGCCGTCGCCCTTTTCCTCCTCGCGAACGTGGTGCTTCACATCTTCCGAGAGGACCTTGACCTTGGCCTCGAAGAACGGGTCCTCGGGCGAGCCCGCCATGATCTCCATAATCAGCGGCTTGATGCCGTCATGCTCGACCTGCGCCTCGTTGAGGAGCTTGTCGTCCATCTTGTCGCGGCACTCGGCGTAGAAGATCTCTTCTTCGAGCAGGCTGTGGATCATCAGCTCCTTGCAGATCTCCGCCGCCAGCTGCGATTTGTCGCCGTTGTTCTCCGCCTTCTCGAAGGCGTCGAACAAGCGCTCGACCTTGCGGTGATCCTCTTTGAGCATAGCGATCGGATCGGTCATCTGCCCGCTCTCGCCCATCGCCCCGGCATTATGGGCACCGTTCGTCTCGTTCCTCTCGACGGTGTTCTTTTGCGCCGTCGCCTTGGCGGCGGCATTCCTGTCGCCGGCGGTCGAGTTCTTGTCGTGTTGGCCGCCGTTCGCTGGCGGCTTGTCGGGTGAGGCTTGTGCCATACTCTCGTCTCCGTCGATAGACGCTGCTAGGCAATAAACGTGTTTCCCCCGCGGGCGTCGCCTCGCGGCCGCAAAAAACCCGCGCTGGCGGCGGAAAATGCCGCTACAGCGTCACAGCATCGGGCGCCCGCCGGTCACCGGCACCAACGCGCCCGACATGTAGCTGCCGTCGTCGGAGGCGAGCAGGACATAGGCGGGCGCCAGCTCGGCCGGCTGGCCCGGCCGCTGCAGCGGCGTGTTCTTGCCGAATTCCTTGACGTGCTCGGGCGGCATCGTCGACGGGATCAGCGGCGTCCAGATCGGGCCGGGAGCGACGCAGTTCACCCGGATCCCCTTGTCGCCGAGCAGCTGCGCCAAGCCGGCGGTGAAATTGGCGATTGCGCCCTTGGTGGTGGCGTAGGCGAGGAGCCGAGGCGACGGCGATTTCGAGTTGATCGAGGCCGTGTTGACGATGGCGCTGCCCGGCTTCAGGTGCGGCAAGGCCGCCTTCACCAGGTAGAACATGCTGTAGATGTTGGTGCGGAACGTCTTGTCCCACTCCGCGTCTGAGATCTCCTCGACGCTCTTGTGCGTCGCCTGGAAGGCGGCATTGTTGACGAGGACGTCGAGCCGGCCGAACTCCTTGACCACGCGGTCGATCAGCTGGCGGCAATGCGCCGGGTCGGCGACATCGCCAGCGACGGCGACGGCGCGGCGGCCGGCCTGTTCGACCCAGCGCGCGGTCTCCTTCGCCTCCTCGTGCTCGCACAGATAAGAGATGAGGACGTCGGCCCCCTCGCGGGCGAACGCAATGGCCACCGCCCTTCCGATCCCGGAATCAGCGCCGGTGATCAGCGCCGCGCGGCCGAGCAGCTTGTTGTTGCCGCGATAGGTCTGTTCGCCGTGGTCCGGCCGCGGATCCATCTCGCCGGTGAAGCCCGGCCGTTGCTGCTGCTGCTCGGGAAGGGGCGGTGCGGGGCGCGCGGTATCCGGCATGTCTTGACCTGAAGTTGATTACAACGGCGGCTCGCGCGTTACTTCGACAAGTACGTGAAATACCGGGAGAGCGCGGTGCCGTGGCTGTGAAAGGAGGAACGGCTCCGGGCAGTGGCCGTTCCTTCTGCTTCGCACGCTGCTTCGCAGGGCGGCGGCCTCGCGACAAAGGGCTTGTCAGCCGCGATCGGAGGACAAACATAGTGCGACGAAGGGTCGCACGCTGTAGAGCGGCGGGCGCCGCGGTGCGGTCCCTCGTCCGCGGTTCACGAGGGAGGCTCAGATGCATGTCCGCAATCCAATCGAATGGGGCGTCGATCAGGTCCGGCTGGCCGGCGGGGCGGTCGAGCGGCTCGGCGCGCAGCACCGCACCCACATCGCCATGCCGTTGCCGGCGGTGCGCCGCATCACGGTTGCCGACCTCGGCGACGTGCTGGCGCGCGGCGTCGACGACTTTGCCGCCTTCCGCACCGACGTCGCGTTCGTGTGCCTTCTCTATCCGGTTATCGGCCTCATCCTGGCGCGCCTCGTGTTCGGCTACGACCTACTGCCACTGCTCTTCCCGCTCGCCTCGGGTTTCGCGCTGGTCGGTCCGATCGCTGCGGTCGGGCTC
>JBLMXS010000499.1:0-10782 GCA_050257895.1 Thiohalocapsa sp. | reverse complement strand
GGTTCATCGGGCCAAGGCAGAACGTTGTCAAGCGAATCTAACAACTCATCCGATGAGTGCCGAACCTCATCGGCAGGTGCGGAAGGTTCTTCTTGGTTTATGACTGAGGTGAGTTCAGTTTGCTGCTGCTCGGTTAGGCGTAGTTCAGGCTCAGCAATACCTAGCCTGATTGCCTCAATGAGCTGGTTGACAACGTATAAGGCGGTCCTGGAGGCTTGATGGTTTGCAATCGATTGGTTCTTCTTAAGAGCATCGATCCAGGATGTGCTCCATTGGTTTGGCTCCATTAACTTCCCAATTTCGTCTAAGAAGTCATTGGCTCTGGCTCGTTTCCGAAGAATCAGAGCACGGCGTGGCGGCATTTTACGCTCTCCTTCTGCCGCGGTTTTGGCGATGCCGGTCTTTGGCGCTGTCCTCTTGTCATGCATTGTTCCCATGACAAAACGCAGCCCAATCTTCCGCAAGCTGCCGGCGCTTATCGAATAGGTCGCCTCGCCGATAAGCGGCTTCGACCTGATTGGATACGGAATGAGCCAAGGCCATCTCCGCCACTTCCGCTGGGAAGCTCGTCTGCTCGGCCGCCCAGTCGCGAAAGCTGGAGCGAAAACCATGGACGGTAAGATGCGAGCAACCGAGCCGCCGCAGGAGCATGAGCATCGCCATATTGCTGATTGGCTGGGTCGGCTTTCCGCCAGGGAATACGAAATCCGACTGACGTATCTTTCCCAGTCGTTTAAGCACCCCGATTGCCGCTGCTGAAAGCGGCACCCGGTGCTCCTTGCCGGCCTTCATACGCTCGGCTGGAACCAACCATATTGCCTCGGCTAGGTCGAATTCGTCCCAATTAGCCCCGATCACTTCGCCGGTGCGTGCGGCGGTCAAGATCGTGAACTCTAGCGCTCGGGCCGCAACACCATCCACCTGACGTATCTCTGCCATGAAATCGGCCACTTCTCGATACGGGAGCGCCGCGTGGTGTTCCACTGTCTTGACCTTTGAACGGGGCGGCAGAAGGTTGTCCAAATGTCCGCGCCACCGCGCGGGGTTCTCGCCAGTGCGGTACCCGCGCGCAGATGCCCAGTCGAGCACGCTTTCAATTCGGCCGCGGAGTCGGCTTGCCGTTTCCGGCTTCGCTGACCAAATCGGCTCGACCACCGCCAAGACCAGTCCGACATCGACCGCTTGCACGGGTAGAACACCGATTTTCGGATATGCGTAGGTGGCGAGCGTGAACGGCCATTGTGCGGCATGTTTAGCGTTCCGCCACCCCGCTTTGTGGGCTGCAATGTACGCGCTAGCGCATTCTTGGAATGTGATGCCCTTGGCTGCTTCCAGCCTCGCGGCCATGCGCTTTGCTCGGCGCTCCGCAATCGGGTCATGACCTTCAAGACGAAGCTTCCGGCAGTCCAGCGCCTTCTGGCGCGCTTCCGCAAGGGTCACAGTATGTGTCGGCCCGAGTCCCATTTCATGGAGCCGGCCCGCCTCTCGGAACCGAAATACCCAACTCTTTGATCCGCTGGCGCTGACCTGTAGGAACAGCCCGCCGCCGTCGCTATAGTAGCCGCGCTTCTTGGCTTGGGTCACACCGAGCGCCGTGAGCTTCCCGATAGTCCGCGCCATAGCCCATCTTTCTACCCATCTCCTGGGAGCGGATGCTAGCGAACCGAGGCGAACGTCACAAGACGAAGATGTCAGGCTTTCTCTAGCTTACGGGACGCTCGCGAACTCTCGCGGACGCCAATCGGGCGGACACTCCTCCGCCAGTTCACAAGGTTTTCCGCGACGTTATGCGGTCTCTGAAGAACGAACCTATCCGTCTACGTGCACGGAAGCCGCGGTTGCAATAGGACGGTGACGAACAGCAATCCAAAGCCGAATGAACCTCGCACTCTTTTTCCCGGAACCGCCATCGCTCGAACAAGCTGAACCTGAGGAGGTCGGTGCAGCAATCCTCGAGCTTTTGAATGTGACAGGTCCTAGCCCCGCGCCTTTTTACCGATAACACGTTCACTGGAGCTTTGGAGGGGCAGGACCCCTGGCGCGAACGACGGTATCAAATCCGCGTTGCGGTAGCCGAAGCCTTCGCGTGGCTCGAAAACAGTGGCTTGATTATGCGGGACATCAACCAGCCGAGCGGCACCAGCTACCGCATGGTTACGCGAAGAGGGCGCCAGCTCAAGACGCGAGAGAAGGTGCGCTCCCATATCGCTGCAGCGGACATGCCGGCAGGCCTTGTTCATCCGGAAATCCAAGGTACAAGCGCCCGCGAACTGCGCCCGGCGCTGGCCGCCCTGCTCGTCACCGCCTATGCCCACGACAACGCGATCCTCGACCCGCTCGACGTCGAGGTGCTCCGGAAGCCGTTCCAGCTGGCCGAACTTGGCGACCGCGTCCGCCGGCTGCTGGCGGATGCGGCGTCGGCGCAGCACCTCTCGCCGGCCCACGCCGACGACGGGTAGCGCAACTCTCTGGTAGTCGGACCGCCGCCCCAAGTCTTGGTCCAATTGGCCGGCATGCCCGCCGGCCGTCCCGTTGTCTGTCGGCCCGCTGCCCGAGAAGCGCTGCTCAGTTCGGCCGCTGGCGGCTAGGGACGGGTGAGGTTGACTGCCGGTCAGTCACCTCCAGCCCGGTCCAGCGCGCCGCTGGCGCGACCGGCATGCCGAGCGCAACCGCGGCTCGCGGTTCGGCGAACGGGTTGAAGAATGGATGACCGGCGCGGTAGTGCTGCAGTTGGATCGCCGCGGCAAGGACGAGCCCGACCAGCGCCGCCTTCAGCAGCATTCCGCCGACCACCGCCAGCGGGCGGCGCGGCGCCTCGGCCTGGCGGCGGGCTGCAGGCTTTGTCGGCGGATGGCTCGCAATCGCGGCCCGCAGCGCCGCCGACGGCTCGCTGGCCACGCTTGGCGCGATGGGCGCGGCGGCTTCGATTGACGGCGGCGTGCGATGGGCGTGCCAGTGGCGGACCAGCTGGTCCCTGGCGCGGCTGATCTCGCGGGCGCGCTCGGCGGTGGCAGCTCGCAAAGCGGCGGGGACGCCGTCGGGATCAAACGCCCGCAGCAGCAGCCGCGCGCGATCCTCGACCTCGCGCAATGACGCGCCCGGGGCGAGATCGAGCGCGCTATAGGCGGCCGGGTCGGCAGCGTAGTTGGCGGGGTCGACGCCATCATCGGGCGCCGGTTTGCCCGGGGGGTCCTGCGGCGCGGGTGCGAGGTTCATGTGCGGCGGCATGGTTTGGCTCCGGATCGAAGCCCTGCCCGCCTACCTGCTCGCCGCTGCCGCTGCAACGATCGGGCGAGACTGCCGGCCAAGCTGTTCTACTTGCGGTCGTTCTGCAGGAAGCGGCTGCAAGCGTCGGGGGTCGGCGGCCCGGCACCGTCGCGAATCGTCAGCGCGACAGGATGCGGCCGTGCGTCAGCCGATAGGCAATCGAGCCCGGATAGGAGCAGAGGCGGACCCCGAACGCCGCAAAAGCCAGCCCAAAGACGGTTCCCGCGCCGAACAGCACGAGGAGAGGCAGCACCAGCCCGAACGCGCCGGGATCGGCATCGACCAGCAGCATCACAAAGCTCGGCAACGACAGGCAAACGATCGCGACACCGACGAGGATGGGGACGAAATCCCCCGCCTCGTATCTGGCAGCCGACCACCTGACCAACTTCATTGCACCAACCCTCGCCTGCCGCTCCTGGGCGTCCCTTTCATACCGTAATGGTGCCTTCGAGATAAAGGACGCAGCGTCCGGCGATCTCGACGCGGTCGCCGGCAAGCGCACATGACAGTCGGCCGCCGCGGCGCGACAGCTGCCGCGCTGCAAGGCGGTCCTTGCCGAGGCGGCTGGCCCAAGATGGGACGAGCGTGCAATGCGCCGACCCGGTCGCCGGGTCCTCGTCGACGCCGCGCGCCGGGGCAAAAAAGCGCGACACGAAATCACTCCCCTCCCCGCCGTCCTGACCGCCGGCTGGCGTCCCAGGGGCGGTGACAATCACGGCAAAGCGATCGAGCGCCTTCAGCGCCGCGAAATCGGGCGTCAATGCCGCGACCTCGTCGGGACTGTCGTACACCGCGAGGTAGTCGCGCGCCGCCAACACTTCGACCGGCGGCCGCCCGAGCGCCGCCGCCAGCGCCGGCGGCACGCTGCAGCGGGCGGGCGGGCGGGCCGGGAAATCGAGCGCCAGGAGGTCGCCCGCGCGCCCCACCATCAGCACCCCCGCCTGCTCGGTGCGGAACGCGATGCCGCACAACGCCGGCCGCAGCCAGCCGAACACGACAAAGGCGGAAGCTAGCGTCGCATGGCCGCACAAATCGACCTCGGTCGTCGGGGTGAACCAGCGCAGATGGTAGCCGTCGCCGTCGGGGACGAAGAAGGCCGTCTCGGACAGGTTGTTCTCGGCGGCGATCGCCTGCATCACCGGGTCGGCCAGCCAGGCGTCGAGCGGGCAGACCGCGGCGGGATTGCCGCTGAACGGCGCGTCGGTGACAAAAGCGTCGACCTGGTAGAGGGGGATGCGCATCGCGGTCCTATTCGATTACCTCGTCGGCCCGCTCCAGCACCGCCGGCGGCAGGGTCAGGCCCAGCGCATCGGCGGTCTTCTTGTTGATCACGAAGCGGAAACGGGTCGGCTCCTCGAACGGCAGATCGGCGGGCTTGGCGCCCTTGAGGATGCGGGCGACCAGGTCGGCGACGCCCGCGGTCACCTCCTTGCCGTCCGGTCCGTATGACATCAGACCGCCGTCGCGAACCAGGCCTTCGACCTCGTAGATGGCCGGAATGCGATGCGTCGCGGCAAACTCGAACACCCGCTTGTGATTGAGCAGCGTCAGGACGTCGGTGACCATCATGATGCCGTCCGGCTTGTCGTGCTCCATCGCGGCGAATGCCGCGGCGAAATCATCGGGCTCGCGCACGCCGAGAGGCTGCACGGCGATGCCGAGTTTCGCGGCCGCGTCGGCCGCCGCCTTGTAGCGCATGGTCATGCCGAGATCGTCGGCGTTCCACAGCATCGCCACCCGCTTCAGTCCCGGCACGGCGCTCTTCAACAGCTCCAGCCGCTTGGCCGACAGCACGGCGGAGATATCGGAAATCCCGGTCAGGTTGCCGCCGGGGCGGCTCAGACTGGGCGCCAGGCCGGTCTCGACCGGGTCGCCGCCGCCGCTCATCACGATCGGCACCGTCGTTGTGGCCGCCTTGGCGTCGCGCGCGGCCGGATAGCTGCGCGTCACCAGCACGTCGACCCGGCTGTCCAGCAATTCCTTGATCAGCGCCGGCAACCGCTCGGGTCTGCCGTCGTCAAAACGGCTCACCACGATGAGATCCTTCCCCGGCGAATAGCCCCGCGCCGCCAGCGCGCGGGTCAGCCCCTGCAAGGCGCGGCGAGCCTCCGGGGATGCGGCGCCGGCAGGCGCCACGAATCCGATGCGATATGTCTTGTCGGCGGCCTGGGCGGAAACGGCGGCGGGCGGCACGAGCCACGCGGCGGCGAGGAGCAGCAGGGCGAGCCGTTTCATGCCTCTCCCCTTGGCTGCGCCGCGCGTCCGTTCAGGAGCGCGCGCGCAGCTTGTGGGCGTGGTCGAGCGGGCCGTGCCCCTGGCCGATGCCGGGCGCGCTTGCGATGGCGTCGCGGACATACTCGCGCGCCTGCTCGACCGCCGCTTCGACCGCCAGCCCCTGCGCCAGGCCGGCGGCGATGGCCGAGGCGAGGGTGCAGCCGGTGCCATGGGTGTGCCGGCTGTCGATCCGCCGGCTCTGCCAGCTGCGCGTGCCGCTCTCCGCGACCAGCACGTCGGTCAGGGCATCACCGGCAAGGTGCCCGCCCTTCATCAGCACCGCCCGGCAGCCGAGCCCGAGCAGGGCCTCGCCCGCCGCGATCATCTCGGCGACCGTGCGGATCGAGCGGCCGCCCAGGATCTCGGCCTCCGGAAGATTCGGGGTCAGGACCGCGGCGCGCGGGAGCAAAAGCCGCTTCAGCGCATCGATGGCGTCGGGCTCGATCAGCGGCGCGCCGCCTTTGGCGACCATCACCGGGTCGACGACCAGCGGCACCGCCGGCGCCCGCTCCGCGAGCACGGCGGCGACGGTCTCGATCACCGCCGTGTCGTGCAGCATGCCGGTCTTCACCGCATCGGCGCCGATATCGTCGAGCACGACCTCGATCTGCTGCCGGATGAAATCGGGCGGAATCGGCAGGACGCCGAACACGCCCAGCGTATTCTGCGCGGTCAACGCGGTGATTGCGGTCATCGCGAAGGCGCCCTGCATTGTCACCGTCTTGATGTCGGCCTGGATGCCGGCGCCGCCGCCCGAATCCGAGCCGGCGACGATCAGGACGCGGCCGTTCATCGGCGCATCGCCGGCGCGCCGCTGCTCACTCCGCCGCCCGCACTATCGGGGCCGGTGTTTCGGCCTCGTCGGCGCTGCGCGAGACGTTGAGGATCGCCTCGCAGATGTCGTCGACGACGCTGGTCAGCAAGGCCTCGTCCTCGCCCTGCGCCATCACGCGGACCACCGGCTCGGTGCCGGAGTTGCGGATCACCAGCCGGCCGGCGGTATCGAGGCGGGCTTCGCCAGCGGCGATGGCGTCTTTGACGACACGCGTTTCGAGCGGCTGGCCGCTGCCGAAGCGGACGTTGCGCAACAACTGCGGCACCGGGTCGAACACGCGGCAGACATCGCTGGCGCGCTTGCCGGTCTCGACGATCGCCGCCAGCACCTGCAGCGCGGCGATGAGGCCGTCGCCGGTCGTCGCATAATCCGACAGGATGATGTGGCCCGATTGCTCGCCGCCGAGGTTGCAGCCGACCGCGCGCATCTTCTCGACGACATAACGGTCGCCGACCGCGGTGCGGTGCAGCGCGATGCCGTCCGTCGTCAGGCAGCGTTCGAGGCCGAGATTGGACATCACCGTGGCAACAAGCGCATTGCCAGCCAGCCGCTCGCCGCGCGCCAGGCTTTTGGCAATGAGCGCCATCAGCTGGTCGCCGTCGAGAATGACGCCGCGTTCGTCGGCCATGATCAGCCGGTCGGCGTCGCCGTCGAGGGCGATGCCGATATCGGCGCGCCGCGCCAGCACCTCACGGCGCATCATCTCAGGGACAAGGGCGCCGCAATCGCGGTTGATGTTGAAGCCGTCCGGCGCGACGGCGATCGGGAACACCTCGGCGCCGAGCTCCCAGAACACAGTGGGGGCAACCTTGTAGGCGGCGCCGTGGGCGCAGTCGACGACGACCCTCAGCCCGTCCAGGCGCAGCCCCTTCGGGAAGCTCTGCTTGACGAACTCGATGTAGCGGCCGGCGGCATCGTCGAGCCGCTTGGCGCGGCCAAGTTCGGTCGGTTTGGCGCGCCGGGTCGGGCCGTGGTAGAGCGTCGTCTCGATCTTCTGCTCGAATTCGTCCGACAGTTTGTAGCCGTCCGGCCCGAACAATTTGATGCCGTTATCGGCGAACGGATTGTGCGAGGCCGAGATGACGACGCCGATATCGGCGCGCAGGCTGCGCGTCAGCATCGCGATCGCCGGCGTCGGCAACGGCCCGACCAGCACGACGTCCATCCCCATCGTGATGAAGCCGGCAGTCAACGCCGGTTCGAGCATGTAGCCAGACAGCCGCGTATCCTTGCCGATCACGACAAGGTGCTTGTGCGTGCCGTTGTGCAGCGACTCGCCGACCGCCATCGCCACCTTGAGCGCCGTCTCCGGCGTCATCGGCTCGCTGTTGGCGGTGCCGCGTATCCCGTCGGTCCCAAACAGCCTGCGCGTCATCGCGCTCCTTCCCCCAAACGCCTACCCGGTCGCCATCCTGTGTCATCAACCCCCGGACGGCGTCGGGCGATCCTAGCAGATATGCCTGAGCAAATCGTTATCGAAGGGTTGGCGCTCGGCGACGCGAGAGCGACAGGCGGCCGCCCCCGTTCGTCCAATCATCGCACATCCGTCAACCCCGGGCCTGACCTGGGGATCTGTTTCCGCGTCGCGGATGGCCGGGTCAAGCCCGGCCATGACGATAGAGGAGGAGGCGCAACAGGCCGTACGGACTTCAGCCGCCCGGCTGCGGCTCCGGCTCGGGCCCGATATTGCTCGGCCGGCCGGTTGGCGGCACCGAGCTGCGGCGGCCCGGCGGGCGCGGCTCTTCGGTCGAGGGCGGCGAACTGGCGGTGGTCTCGCGCACGATCCGCTCGCCCCTGATGATGCGGCGGATTTCGTCGGCCGACAGCGTCTCGTATTCGAGGAGCCCCTTCGCCAGCAGGTGCAGCTCCTCGAGGTGCTGCGTCAGGATCTCGCGCGCCTTGCGCTCGCCCTCGTCGACGATGCGGCGGATCTCCTCGTCGATCACCTTGGCGGTGGCGTCGGAGACGTTCTTGCGCTGAGTCACCGAGTGCCCGAGGAACACCTCCTCCTCGTTCTCGGCATAGCGCAGCGGCCCCAATTTGTCGCTGAAGCCGAACTCGGTGACCATGCGGCGCGCGAGGCCGGTAGCGCGACGGATGTCGTCGGCGGCGCCGGTCGTCACCTTGTCGTCGCCGAAGATCAATTCCTCGGCGACGCGCCCGCCGAACAGGCTCGCCATCATCGCCTTTATCTCGACCTTCGATTGGCTGTACTTGTCGCGCTCGGGCAGGAACATCGTGACGCCCAAAGCTCGGCCACGCGGGATGATCGTCACCTTGTGCAGCGGCTCGTGCGCCTCGGCGTAGAGCATGCACAGCGCGTGGCCGGCCTCGTGGAAGGCGGTCAGCTTCTTCTCGTCCTCGGTCATCACCATCGAGCGCCGCTCGGCGCCCATCATGACCTTGTCCTTGGCCTGCTCGAATTCGTGCATGCCAACCGAGCGCCGGCCGCGGCGGGCCGCCATCAGCGCCGCCTCGTTGACGAGGTTGGCGAGATCGGCGCCGGAAAAGCCGGGCGTGCCGCGGGCGATGATCTTGGGGTCGACATCGGTCGACAGCGGCACCTTGCGCATGTGGACCTTGAGGATCTTCTCGCGGCCGACGACGTCCGGGTTCGGCACCACGACCTGCCGGTCGAAGCGGCCCGGCCGGAGCAAAGCGGGGTCGAGCACGTCGGGACGGTTGGTGGCGGCGATCAGGATGACGCCCTCATTGGCCTCGAACCCGTCCATCTCGACGAGCAGCTGGTTCAGGGTCTGTTCGCGCTCGTCGTTGCCGCCGCCGAGGCCGGCGCCGCGATGGCGCCCGACCGCGTCGATCTCGTCGATGAAGATGATGCAGGGCGCGTTCTTCTTGCCCTGCTCGAACATGTCGCGCACCCGGCTGGCGCCGACGCCGACGAACATTTCGACAAAGTCGGAGCCCGAGATCGTGAAGAACGGCACATTGGCTTCGCCGGCAATGGCGCGCGCCAGAAGCGTCTTGCCGGTGCCCGGCGGCCCGACCAGCAGCACGCCCTTCGGGATCTTGCCGCCGAGGCGCTGGAACTTCTGCGGGTCCTTCAGATATTCGACGATCTCCTCGAGTTCCTGCTTCGCCTCGTCGATGCCGGCGACGTCCTCGAAGGTGATGCGGCCGACTTTTTCAGTGAGCAGCCGGGCGCGGCTCTTGCCGAACCCCATTGCGCGGCCGCCGCCGCCCTGCATCTGGCGCATGAAGAAGATCCACACGCCGATCAACAGCAGCATCGGGAACCACGACACGATGACGCTGAACAGCGACGGCACGTTCTCGTCGACCGGCGAGGCGGTGATCCGCACCCCCTTGTCGATCAGCCGGCCGACGAGGCCGGGATCGTTCGGCGCATAGGTCGTGAACCCCTGCCCGGAGGTCATGTGGCCGGAAATGCTGTTGCCCTGGATCGTGACGTCGGTGACCTGGCCGCGGTTGACGTCGGCGACGAAGTCGGAGAACGCCAGCGTCGATTGCGGCCCGCGGGTCGAGGACGTCTGAAAAAGATTGAACAGCGCGACGAGAAGCAGGCCTATGACGATCCAGAGGGCTAGATTCTTGCCGAAATTATTCACGCTAGGGCCTTTCTCAACCGCTTTCGGGCACCGCGCCTGAAGGCGAAGCGCACCCGCATCATGGCGGGCATGGCGCGCCAGCAAAAGATAGGATGCTCCCTCCCCTAAACAACTGTAAAGGCCGCGCGTGTCAGCGGATTTGGCGGCCTAAACAAAAGGGTTGGCAGGGCTCCTTCGTGTCCGTCGCGGCGCCAGCCGAGATGGGGAACGGCGACGAGGCCGGTCGCGTCGCGCAACGCCGGAAGAACCGGATGGACGAGGCGCGGCAACCCGCCGACGGTCGGCGCGGCCGATTGCCGGGCCGGGGCTGCATCCGGGCCAAGATAACCGAACACCAGCGCGCTGCCGGCCGGCGCCGGTCCGACGGCGAAGCGGCCATCCCATAGCAGCTGGCGCCCCGGTTCCAGCCGCGCCGCCGGCTCGGCGGCCGCGAGCTCCCGCAATACCAGGATGCGCCCGCGCCACGGCACAAAGCGGCAGCCGCCCAGCGTGCGCGGACGTTCGGGGTGCGCGAGCAGCGCGGCCCGCAGCCGCGCCACCCGGTCGCGGCGCGCCGGGTAGCGCGCGACGCCGATGCAGGCGGCAACCCGGGCGAGCAGCCGCTCGGCCAACTCCGGTTCGGCGCCGGCGAGGGCGTTAGCGTCAACCGCCGCAAAACCCGCCGGATGCACGCCGACCGCCGCCGCGAGCAGCCGGTCGAGCGCGCTCTCGCGCACCACCCGCTCGCGACCGCGGTCGCGCGTCTGCCGAAGCAAATCTTCCACCGAGCCTGCCGCCAACGATGCGGCCCCCGCCCTGCCCTCCCCCGCTTGCGGG
>JBLMXS010000498.1:0-10370 GCA_050257895.1 Thiohalocapsa sp. | reverse complement strand
ACCTCGAGCGCCTCGAGGAGGCTGCGCGCGACGCGCAGGCGCTGGCGGCCGCTGATGACGATGTAATCGATGCCCTGGCCGACTCCCGGCGCCGCCGCCTTGACGATTTTGTAGGCGGCGCTTTCATGGGTATGGCGGAACACCGAGAACACCGCCTGCCCGTCGCGATGGTCCATCGCATAATCGCGCCAGATGCCGCGCGCGACGTTGCGGCTGTAGAGCCCGAGCAGCAGGTTCAGCTCGCCGCGCGTGAAATAGAGCGGACGCGGGCCGTTGCGGTAGTCCCGCAGAGGCAGCACCGTCGCATTGTTGCCGACCATGGCCGACCATCTTTCATTCGCCTGTCATCATTTTGACCATTTCCGGCAAAGCGTCCAGCCGAGATGTCGCTAACGGCGGACCCAGGCGGGGCGGTGCGACCGGTTGCCGCCGCCCCCGAGCGACCGACGCTGCCGCGGCAGCGCAATTTGCCTCGCTGCCGGCGAGCGGATATGGTGGCGTCCCGTTCCGGCGCTGCTTGGGGCTTGCGTGAGCGATATTTTCCGCGAAATCGAAGACGAGCTGCGCCGCGACAACCTCTTGCAGCTGTGGCAGCGCTACTGGAAATACGCCGTCGGCGTGGTGGTGCTGGCGCTCCTCGTCGCCGGCGCGGTCGTCGCCTGGCGCGATTACCAGGCATCGCAGCGCGAGGCGCAGGCGGCGCGCTATTCGGGGGCATTGGCCCTGGTGCGCGACGGCAAGGATGCCGAAGCTGCCAAGCTGTTCGGCGAGCTGGCGCAGCACGGCGGCGGCTATGCCGTGCTGGCGGGGTTCGAAGAGGCCGAATTGCTCGCCAAGAGCGGCGATCGCAAAGGCGCCGCTGCCGCCTATGACCGGCTTGCCAACACCGCCGGCATCGACCCTGAATTCCGCGACGCGGCGGTGCTGCTGTCGGTCATACAGTCGTTTCCGGAGGCGGATGGCAAGAGCGTCATCGAGCGGCTGCAGCCGCTCGCCGCTAGCGGCAGCGCGTGGCGGGGCCCCGCCCTCGAACTGCAGGCGGCGGCGATGCTGAAAAGCGGCGACCGCGACGGGGCCCGCAAAGTCTACCAACAGCTCGCCGACGATTTGAGCGCGCCGCAGCCGCTGCGTGCCCGCGCCGCCGAGATGGCGGCGGCGCTTAAATCGTAGAGGGCGCCCTCAGCGCGATGAACCGACGGGACTTTGCGGCGCTGCTGCTGTCGCTCGCGGCGACCGGATGCGACCTGTTCAAGGACCGGAAGCAGCCGCTGGCCGGGGAGCGCATCCCGGTGTTCGGGGTCGGCGGCGGCATTGAGCCGGACCCCAAGCTGGCGGCGATTCCGGTCACCCTGCCGCCGCCTGCGGCCAACCCCGATTGGTCCGAGCCGGGCGGCAATCCATCGCATGCGATGGGTCATCCGGCGTTGCCGGAGCGGCTCGCGCGGGCGTGGGAAACCAGCATCGGCGAGGGCGCCTCGCGCTATACCCGCGTGCTGTCGCAGCCGGTTGTTGCCGGCGGGCAGATTTATGCGATGGACGGCGGCGTCCAGGTGAGCGCGCTCGACGCCGCCACCGGCAGCCGCATCTGGCAGGTCGACCTCAAACCCGAAGCGGAGCGCGGCAGCGCCTTCGGCGGCGGCCCCGGCTTCTGGAACGGCGGGCTCTACGTGACGAGCGGGTATGCCCAGGTGCTGGCGCTCGACCCGGCAGACGGCAAGGTACGCTGGCGCCACTCGGTCAGCGCGCCGCTGCATAGCGCGCCGACCGTCGTCGATGGGCGCGTCTTCGCGATCACCGTCGACAACGAGCTGAATGCGCTCGACGTCAAGGACGGGCGCAAGCTTTGGTCGCACAATGGCATCCCCGAGACGGCCGGCCTCATTGGTGGAGCCAGCCCCGCCGTCGAGGGCGAGATCGTCGTCGCCCCCTACACCTCGGGCGAGGTGTTCGCCCTGCGGGTCGAGAACGGACGGGTCCTGTGGTCGGACAATTTGGCCTCGGCCCGCAGCGTCAACGCCATCGCCGCGCTCGCCAACATCCACGGCCGCCCGGTCATCGATCGCGGCCGCGTGTTCGCGGTCAGCCACAGCGGCCGGCTCGCGGCGATCGACCTGCGCAGCGGCGACCGCGTGTGGGAGCAGGAGATCGCCAGCAGCCACAGCCCGTGGGTGGTCGGCGAGTACGTCTTCGTGCTCGCCAACGACAACGAGCTCGTCTGCCTGATGCGCGACGACGGCAAGATCCGCTGGGTGCGCCCGCTGCCGCGCTACGAGGACGAGAAGTCGCGCTCCGACCCGATCCTGTGGGCCGGACCGGTGCTCGGCGGCAACCGGTTGATCGTCGTCTCCTCGACGGGCGAGGCAGTGTCGGTCTCCGCCTCCACCGGCGAGCTGGTGGGCCGCCAGCCGATCTCCTCCGGCGGCCATCTCGAGCCCGTCATTGCCAACAACACCCTTTACTTGCTGACCGACGACGCAAATCTCTCAGCCTATCGCTGAGCGGCCGCATCTGTCTCAATGGCATCCCGGCGCAATCCGGGATGACAAACGAGTGTGGTTGGCCCTCGTGTCGTGCAGTCCGGGCTCAATCAGATCGTTCATGTCCTTCACCGTCGCGATCATCGGCCGTCCCAATGTCGGCAAGTCGACGCTGTTCAACCGCCTCATTGGGCGGCCGTTCGCGCTGGTCGACAACACGCCGGGGGTGACCCGTGACCGCCGCGAAGGCGAGGGCCGCATTGCCGATCTCGGCTTCCGGCTGATCGACACGGCCGGCCTCGAAGAGGCGGCGCCGCAATCCCTGGCCGGGCGCATGCGGGCGCAGACCGAGCGCTCGCTCGACCTCGCCGACGTCGCCTTGTTGGTGATCGACGCGCGCGCCGGCGTGACGCCGGACGATCGCCATTTCGCGCGATGGCTGCGGCGGTCCGGCCGGCCGGTGGTGCTCGTCGCCAACAAGGCGGAGGCGCGGGCGGCAATCGCCGAACTCGGCGAGGCCTACGCGCTCGGGCTCGGCGAGCCCGTGGCGATCTCGGCGCAGCATGGCGAAGGGCTGGCGGAGCTCTACGAGCGCCTGAAACCGTTCGCCCCCGAAACCGAAACCGAGACCGAGACCGAGACCGAGACCGAGACCGAGACCGAGAGTGAGGCCACGACGGGGGAACCGCCCGCATCGGCAACGGCCGATGAGAAGCCGCTGCAGCTTGCCGTCATCGGCCGCCCGAACGTCGGCAAATCGACGCTCGTCAACCGTCTCCTCGGCGAGGAACGCCTGCTGACCGGCCCGGAGCCGGGCATCACGCGCGACGCGATCGCTATCGACTGGCGCTGGCACGGCCGCGCCATCCGCCTCGTCGACACCGCCGGGATGCGCCGCCGGGCGCGCATCGAGAGTGCGCTCGAACGCCTGTCGGTAGGGGACACGCGCCGTGCGCTGCGCTTTGCCGAGACGGCGGTCCTCGTCGTCGACGCGCAGCAGCCGCTCGAACGGCAGGATCTGGCGATCGCCAACCTCGTCGCCGAAGAGGGGAGGGCGCTGGTCGTGGCGGTCAACAAATGGGACCTGGTGCGCGACCGCGGCGCCGCCTTGCGCGAATTGCGCGAGCGGCTGCACGAGGCCTTGCCGCAGCTGCGCGGCGTCGCGCTGGTGCCGATCGCGGGGCTGACCGGCCTCGGGCTCGACGCGCTGATGCAGGCGGTCCTGGCGACGGACGCGGTGTGGAACACGCGGGTGCCGACGGCCGCTCTCAACCGCTGGCTGGCGGCGACGCAGCAGCATCACCCGCCGCCGCTCGTCTCGGGCCGCCGGCTGCGGCTGCGCTACATGACGCAAGTCAACACGCGGCCGCCGACTTTCGCGCTGTTCGCCTCGCAGCCCAGCGAATTGCCGGAAAGCTACCGGCGCTATCTGGTCAACGCCTTGCGCGAGGCCTTCGACCTGCCGGGCACGCCGATCCGCCTGATGCTGCGCAAGGGCGAAAACCCGTACGCCAAGGATCGCGACTCGTAGAAAACCGGACCGCCGGCATGCCGGCCGGAGGCCGGCGTTCCGAAGCATGTATCGGCAGGGTCAGCCGAGCGTCACGATTTCGCCGTTGCGGATGCACTCGGGGGCGGCCAAGTCCACGAAGGCGTCGGCCACGCTGTCCGGCGGCGGCAACGCGGCGGCGTCCTCGCCGGGAAAGATGCGGGCGCGCAGCCGGGTGCGCACGATGCCGGGATCGATCAGATTGACTCGCACCGCTGTCCGCGCGATCTCGCCGGCGTAGATGCGCACCAGCGTTTCGAGACCGGCCTTGCTGACGGCGTAGGGGCCGTAATAGGGCAGGGCGTCGCGCGCGAGGCGGGTGGTGACGAAGATCGCGCGGCCGGCCGGCGCGGCGCGCAGCAGCGGGTCCATCACGCGGATCAGCCGCCAGTTCGCGGTGAGGTTGAGCGCGACGACCTCGTCCCACAGTTTCGGGTCGATATGGCCGAGCGGCGAGAAGACGCCGAACTCGGCGGCGTTGCCGACCAGGATGTCGAGCCGTTGGTAGCGCTGGTAGAGCGCGGCGGCCAGCTCGTCGATCTTGATGAACTCGCGCAGGTCGAACGGCACCAGCGTCGCGCTGCCGCCGACCGCGCGCACCGCGTCGTCGACCTCCTCGAGCCCGCCGACGGTGCGCCCGGTCAGCACGACATGCGCACCCTCGGCAGCAAACCGCACGGCGACGGCGGCGCCGATACCGCGCGAGGCGCCGGTGATCAGCGCAACCGCGCCGGCGAGCCGCCCGCCCACCTCCGCCCGCCTATCGGGACCGTGGCCGTCCCGGCCGGATTAGCGGGCAAGACGCCCGCGGTCCGGGGAAGAGCGGGATTGCGCCCATCGTGCGTCCGGATACTAGGCGGTTGCCGCCAGCAGCGACAATTGCACCGAGACCTTGCCGTCATCGGCGTCGGCCGGCCGGATCGGGTAGTCACCGGTGAAGCAGGCATCGCAAAAGCGCGGTAGGCGCTCGTCGCGCGCCGCCTCGCCCATCGCGCGGTAAAGGCCGTCGATCGAGATGAAGGCGAGACTGTCGACGCCGATATGCTTTGCCATGGTCTCGGTGTCGAAGCGCGCCGCCAGCAGCTGGTCGCGCGACGGCGTGGCGATGCCGTAGAAGCAGGGATGCGTCGTCGGCGGGCTGGATATCCGCATGTGGACTTCGCGCGCGCCGGCATGCCGCACCATCTCGACGATCTTCATCGAGGTGGTGCCGCGCACGATCGAATCGTCGACCAGGACGACGCGCTTGCCTTCGAGATCGGCGCGGTTCGCGTTGTGCTTGAGCCGCACGCCGAGATGGCGGATCTGGTCGGTCGGCTCGATGAAGGTGCGGCCGACATAGTGGTTGCGGATGATGCCCAGCTCGAACGGCAATCCCGATTCGGCGGCGTAACCGAGCGCCGCCGGCACGCCCGAATCGGGCACCGGCACGACGATGTCGGCGTCGACCGGCGCCTCGCGCGCCAGCTCGCGGCCGATGCGCTTTCTTGCCTCGTAGACGCTGTGGCCCTCGACGACGCTGTCGGGACGGGCGAAGTAGATGTATTCGAAGACGCACAGGCGGCGCGGCTCGGCGGCGAACGGCTTGACGCTGCGCAGCCCGTTGGCGTCGGCGATGACGATCTCGCCGGGCTCGACGTCGCGCACGAACTCGGCGTCGATGATGTCGAGCGCGCAGGTCTCGGAGGCGATGATCCACGCCTCGCCGAGCCGCCCGACGACCAGCGGCCGCACGCCCAGCGGGTCGCGCACGCCGATCACGCAATCCTGCGACAGCGCCACCAAGGAGTAGGCGCCCTCGACCTGTTTCAGCGCGTCGGTCAGGCGGTCGACGACGGTGGTCTTGAGGCTCGTTGCGATCAGGTGGACGATGACCTCGGTGTCGCTGGTCGAGTGGAACAGGCTGCCGCGGCGCACCAGCTGGCGGCGCAGCTGGTATGAGTTAGTGAGGTTGCCGTTGTGGCAGATCGCGAGCCCGCCGAACTCGAAATCGGCGAACAGCGGTTGGATGTTGCGCAACGCCACCTCGCCGGTCGTGGCGTAGCGGACATGGCCGATCGCCATGGCGCCAGGCAGCCGCGCGATGACCTCCTTCGAGCTGAAATTGTCGCTGACGAGACCGGGGCCGCGATGCGCGCTGAACTGGCGGCCGTCATAGGCGACGATGCCGGCGGCTTCCTGGCCGCGATGCTGCAGCGCGTGCAGGCCGAGCGCCGTCAAGGCCGCCGCGTCGGGATGCCCGAACACGCCGAAGACGCCGCATTCCTCATGAAAATGATCGCTCGCCGCGCGGCCGGTCGTCAGCATCCGCCACCCTCGCTCTGGCCGTTCCGACCGTGACAAATATATGAATTCCGGGCCGCAATTGCGACCCGGCCAGCGGCCTGCCGTCGCCTTTCGCAGCTCTTCGTCTCAGGCAGGGTCGCCGGTATCGGGGGCGAGGTCGGCGGCGCGGATGCCGTGGACGGCGCACGCCTCGTCCTTGTCCGAGGTGTCGCCGCTGATCCCGACCGCGCCGATAATTTCGCCGGCGCCGTCGCGGATCAGGACGCCACCCGGCACCGGCACGATGCGCCCGCCCGAGGCCACCGTCAGCGCCTGGATGAAGCCGCCGCCGCCGGCCGCCATCCGGCGGGCGAACTCGCGGCCGCCAAACCCCATCCCCAGCGTTCCCCAGGCCTTGCCCATCGCGATCTCTGGGCGCAGCAGGCTCGAACCGTCCTCGCGCTTCATCGCCTTCAGCTGGCCGCCGGCATCGAGCACCACAACGGTCAGCGGCTGCAGCTTCAGTTCGTGCCCCTTGGCAAGCGCCTGGTCCACGATCCTCGATGCCTGGTCGAGCGTCAGTGCAGTCATCTCGGCTCCTCTTGGTTGTATTTCCACTCGACCCGGTCCCGGCGCAAGCCGGGATCCACGAGTGCCAACCTCGCGTCTCTTGCCGGAGTGGGTCCCAGCTTTCGCCGGAATGCGGAACTGGAAAATGGTGCGAGTATAATTACCAGGAATTCACGATAAGTGCCTGGGGTTTTTGCGTCGCAATTGTCATTGCAAAATGCAACAGGCGGCCGGCACTTTCATAAAAACCAGAACAAAAGCGGCGCTTTTTCGGCATTTCTCGAGCCCCCTGACGTTGGCATGGGGATCGAGGCTGGGCTGCCGCCGGCAACCCCGCCGGCAGGTGAAATTGCGGAGAAGCAGCATGAAGCTTCGCTACAAGGTCGTGCTCG
Organism: Thiohalocapsa sp.; assembly: GCA_050257895.1. Taxonomy (GTDB): domain Bacteria; phylum Pseudomonadota; class Alphaproteobacteria; order ATCC43930; family CGMCC-115725; genus DATARH01. Next base: position 3,117 of record JBLMXS010000498.1, on the reverse strand, counting down.
GCGTGACGGCGGTGGCGGTCGCGAGCGCGGCGAGTTTTCCGAACGAATTCGGGCTCAGCCCGACCAGCTGGCGCCAGCGCGAGGCGCTGACGATGTGCCAGCGCGCCAATTCGACGTTCGTACGCTTTCTCGCCAGCGACCGCGACAGCTGCTACAGCCGCATGCGCACCGCGATCGAGATCCGTACCGGCATCTGGAGCCGCCACAACCACGGGCCGCAGCAGCTGGCGCAGGTGCGGGCCGAGAAGGCGGTGCGGTAGCAGTGCAGGACCGCGGCCGTCCCGGCCGCATTGCGGGCAAGATGCCCGCGGTCCGCCGCCTGCGTGCCCGCAGCGTCAGCCGGCGAAATGCCGCATCAGTTGGTCGAGGGTCTCCGCCGGCGCCTCCTCCGGCACGTAGTGGCCGCAGGGCAGCGCACCGCCGGCGGCGTCGGTGGCGTAATGGCGGCGCCACACCGCCAGTACGTCGCCATGGACGCCCTCGGTGTGGCTGCGGGCGCCCCAGATCACCAGTAGCGGCAGGGTGATCTTGCGGCCGGCTTCGAAATCCGCCTTGTCCATCGCGAAGTCGCAGGTGGCGCAGGCCCGGTAGTCGGCGCACGAGCCCTTGATCGTCTTCCAGGTGAAGCAGCGCACGTATTCGGCGAACGCCTCGGGGTCGAAAAAGCCGAGACCGATCCCGGGGCGGGACAGCTTCTTCTCCATGAAGTACTGCGCCGGGATGCCGGCCAGCATGCGCTCCGGGAAGTCGTAGGGCTGCGCCATCATCGCCCAGTGCCATGACCGGAGCGCCCATTCGCGCGAGGTGTGCGTCCAGATGTGATGGTTCGGCAGGATGTCGAGGAGCGACGCCTTCTTCACCCGGTCGGGGTGGTCGAGGCACATCCGCGCGACGGTGCGGGCGCCGCGGTCGTGGCCGGCGACAAAGAACTCGCGGTAGCCGAGCGCCTGCATCACCGCGACCTGGTCCTGCGCCATCGCGCGGAACGAATAGTTGATGCTATCGGGGCCGGCATCGTCGGGGCCGACGCTGTCGCCGTAGCCGCGCAGGTCGCTCGCCACCACGTGGAAATGCTCGGCCAGGCGCGGCGCGATCTTATGCCATGAGACATGCGTCAGCGGGTTGCCGTGCAACAGGAGGAGCGGCGGCCCGCTGCCGCCATGCCGCAGGTGGATGCGGGCGCTGCCGAAGCCGGAGTCCGGAACATTTATCTCGGTGGTGGTAAAGCCTTCGAACATCACTTAGCTCCTCGCTTGGTACGGCGAGGCTACCCCAAGTTGCACGGGCTCGGATCGGCGAATCGTTGGCGCCGTCACGGCGAAATGCGCATTATTCGACGAATCACAGGCGCCGCCATTGGCGCCGACGACCAACGGGGGAGGGAACGCATGATGCGCGGTGTGCGGGCAATCGTTACGGCCGGAGCGCTCGGCGGGACGCTTGTTGCGGTGGGGTCGCTATGCCCGGCGATGGCCCAGAAGGCGGGCGGCATCCTCAAGGTGCAGCATTGGGACAGTCCGGCCTCGATGTCGATCATCGAGGAGGCGACCTACTCCACGGTCGTGCCGATGATGGGGGTCATGAACAACTTGGTCCTCTACAAGCAGGACGTGCCGCAGAACAGCCTTTCCTCGATCATCCCCGACCTTGCCGACAGCTGGGCGTGGAGCGAGGACGGCACCGAGCTGATCTTCAAGCTGCATCCCGGCGTCAAATGGCACGACGGCAAGCCATTCACCGCCAAGGACGTCAAGTGCACGTGGGACCTGCTGCAGGGCAAGGCCAAGGATCGGCTGCGCATCAACCCGCGCAAGGGCTGGTGGCACAATGTGAAGGAGGTGACCGCCGACAACGACCTGCAGGCGACGTTTCACCTCAACCGTCCCCAGCCGGCGCTGCTGACGTTGCTCGCCTCGGGCTATTCGCCGGTCTATCCCTGCCATGTGACGCCGCAGCAGATGCGGCTTCACCCGATCGGTACGGGCCCCTTCAAGTTCGTCGAGTTCAAGCCGAACGAATACATTAAGGTCGCGAAGAACCCGGACTACTGGAAAAAGGGGCGGCCCTATCTCGACGGCATCGAATACGACATCGTGACGAACCGCTCGACCGCGATACTCGGCTTCGAGGCCGGCAAGTTCGACATGACGTGGCCATGGAGCGTCACGGTGCCGCTGTTGAAGGATGTGAAGAAAGAGGCGCCCAAAGCCAACTGCCAGCTGCGCACCAATAACGGCTCGATCAACCTGTTGCTCAACCGCGACAAGCCGCCGTTCGACAATGCCGATTTACGTCGCGCCCTGGCCTTGGCGATCGACCGCAAGGCGTTCATCAAGATCCTGACCGAGGGCGAGGGCAAAGAGGGCGGCGCGATGCTGGCACCGCCGGAAGGGCTGTGGGGCTTGCCGCCGGAGATGCTGGCGACGATCCCGGGCTACGGGCCCGACGTCGAAAAGAACCGCGCCGAAGCACGCAAGATCATGGAGAAGCTCGGCTACGGGCCCGACAAGCGGCTCGAGCTCAAGGTGTCGACCCGCAACGTCGCCACCTATCGCGACCCGGCCGTCATCCTGATCGACCAGCTGAAGCAGGTCTATGTCGACGGCGTCCTCGACACCGTCGAGACCGCCAACTGGCATTCGAAGGTGACCCGCAAGGACTACTCGATCGCGCTCAATGCAACCGGCAGCGGCGTCGACGACCCCGACCAGCAGTTCTACGAGAACTACGCCTGCGGCTCAGCCCGCAACTACAGCGGGTATTGCAACAAGGAGCTCGACAAGAAGTTCGACGAGCAGTCTTCGATGTCCGACCAGGAGAAGCGCAAGCACCTGGTGTGGGAGATCGACAAGCAATTGCAGGAGGACGGCGCGCGGCCGATCATCTATCAGCAGATCGGCGCGACCTGCATGCAGCCCACCGTCAAGGGGCTGACGATGATGGTCAACTCGATCTACAACGGCTGGCGCATGGAAGACGTCTGGCTCGACAAATAGGCGCTCGGAGCGCGCCCACCCCCACCCCAACCCTCCCCCGCTTGCGGGGGAGGGAGTCGCTAGTTGTCCCTCACCTCAAGCGGGTTTTGGTTCGGGTGGGGGTACTTTTCCGACATACTCC
>JBLMXS010000497.1:0-9316 GCA_050257895.1 Thiohalocapsa sp. | reverse complement strand
CGCCGAGCGCATGCAGAACTGGATCATCGAGCAGCGGGCGCTGTCGGGGCGCCTCCCGCGACGCTACCGCTCGATCGAGGACGCGCTGAAGCGCATGCAGGAAGCCAACGCGCACCTCTCGCCGGAGCAGGCCCGCCACCTGACGCAATACGGCGTCAACCAGAACGAGGACGGCACCTACAGCTGGAAGTTCGACAATTACGTGCGCGCCGACTCGCCCTACGGCATGTCGCAGGCCGAGATCGAGGAGTTGTGGGGCCGCATCACCTGCCCGACGCTGCTCGTCTATGGCAATGAGAGCTGGGCCGCCAACCCGGAAAAGGACGGCAGGCTGCGGCACTTCAAGAACGCCCGCGTCGTCGCGGTCGAAGAGGCCGGGCACTGGGTGCATCACGACCGGCTGGAGGTCTTCCTCGACCTGCTGCGCGGCTTTCTCTAGCGAGCGGCCGGTGCTGTTTCGCCGCCGGCATCACCCCGCCCGCCACGCGAGGCTCGCCGGGCTCGTGCGCCTGCTCGGCCCGGGGCTGATCACCGGCGCCTCCGACGACGATCCGAGCGGCATCGCGACCTATTCGCAGGCCGGCGCGCAGTTCGGCTATTCCCTCTGTTGGCTGATGCTGTTCACCTGGCCGTTGATGGCGGCGATCCAGGAGATCAGCGCCCGCATCGGCCGCGTCACCGGCAAGGGCATCGCGGCCAACCTGCGCGAACACTACCCGCCGGTCTTGCTGCGGGGGATCGTCGGGCTGCTGCTGATCGCCAATTTCATCAATCTCGGCGCCGATCTCGGCGCCATGGGCGACGCGCTGCGGCTGATTGTCGGCGGCCCGGCCGGGGCATATGTCGTGCTGTTCGCCGCGTTCTGCGCCGCCCTCGAAATCTTCTCGAGCTACCAGCGTTACGTGCGGCTCTTGAAGTGGATGACGCTGTCGCTGTTCGCCTATGTCGCGACGGTGCTGGTCATCCGCGTGCCGTGGGCGCAGGTGGCTTACGATACGTTCGTCCCGCACATTTCCTGGCAGAAGGATGCGATCGTCGTGATCGTCGCGGTGCTCGGCACGACGATCAGCCCGTATCTGTTTTTCTGGCAGGCTTCCGAGGAGGCCGAGGAGGAGCGGATCGACCCGAGCGAGCACCCGCTGACCGAGGCGCCGCAGGAGGCGGCGACGGCGATCCGGCGGATCGAGATCGACACCTATGTCGGGATGGCGTTCTCGAACCTGGTTGCGTTCTTCATCATCGTAACGACGGCGGCGACGTTGCACGGGCACGGCATCACCGACATCCAGACCTCGGAACAGGCGGCACAGGCGTTGCGGCCGATCGCCGGCGAATTCGCGTTTTTCGTCTTCGCCCTCGGGATCGTCGGCACCGGGCTGTTAGCCATCCCGGTGCTGGCCGGCTCGGCTGCCTATGCGCTCGCCGAAGCGATGGGGTGGCGCGCCGGCTTGGCGATGGCCCCGCGCGACGCCCGGCGCTTCTACGGCACGATCGTCGCCGGGACGCTGGTCGGGGTGACGATCAATTTCGTCAATATCGATCCTATGAAGGCGCTGTTCTGGACCGCCGTCATCAACGGCGTCGTCGCGGTGCCGCTGATGGCCTTGATGATGCGGATGACGATGCGCTCCGACATTATGGGCCGCTTTACGCTGCCGCGGTGGCTGTGGGTGATCGGCTGGGGCTCGACGGCGGTGATGGCGGCCGCGGTCGTGGCGATGGTCGCCACCTCGTTCGGCTGACGCTGTACTGGGACCGCGGGCATCCTGCCCGCATGCGGGCGAGACGCCCGCGGTCCCGGTTTAAATCAGTAAACCGACCGACTATGACGCGCGGCGGCGGCGGCGCGGCGTCTCTGTCGGTTCAGGCTCGGCTTCCCGCTCTGGAGCATGCCGTGCCGGCGTGCGGCCCCGGCCGCCGGCGACCGGCAGCAGCAGGCTGCGCTGCGGGCTCGGCGCGGCGCTGCGGCGACCGCGTGCGGCGCGGCGTGGCGGCGGCGCCTCTTCTTCTTCCTCCACCGGCGGCGGAGGCGGCTCGGCGACGCGACCGCGAGATCCGCCGGCGCGGCGTGCGGCGGGCTGTTCCTCGGTGCCGGCGGCCTCCTCGGCGAGGCTGCGTTTCAGCGCCTCCATCAGGTTGATCACCTGCGCCGGGCGCCGTTCCGGCTCCTTCGCGGGCAGCCGGCCTTCGAGCTTCTCGTCGATCAGCTCGCGCACCGCCGCCTGGTAATGGTCGACGAACTGCTCGGGGTCGAACGGCCGCGTCTTGCGGGCGATGATCTGCTCCATGATCGCCAGCTGGTCCTCGTCGACGCCGCCCTCGGCGATCGAGCGGAAATAATCCTCCGGCTGGCGGATCTCGTCCTGGTAGCGCAGCGCATTGCCCAACAGGCCGGTGCCGAGCGGGCGGATCGCCATGACCCGCTCGTGGCCGTTGATGACGAGCTGGCCGACCGCGATCTTGCCGCTGTCGCGCAGCGCCTCGCGGATGACTCGGTAGCCCTCCTCGGCGACGCTGCCGTCGGGCACCAGGTAATAGGGGGAGTCGAAATAAATCGGGTCGATGTCGTCGACGAACTGCACGATGTCGATCGTGTCGGTGGTCTCGAGGCGCAGCCGCTTCAGATCGTCGGGATCAACCGTGACATAGCGGCCCTTCTCGTATTCGTAGCCCTTGACGATGTCCTCGCGCTCGACCGGCCCGAGGCCCGGCACGATGAGCTGCTGGCGGACGCGCTCGCCCGAGGGCTCGTGGATCTGGTGGAAACGGATCTTCTCGCGTTCGCTGGTCGCGGTGTAGAGGCGCACCGCGATCGTCACCAGCGACAGCTTCAGAAAGCCGGTCCAATACGGTCGCGCGGGAGCGGGCATCGCAAATCCTTGGCAATCTCTCTTAAACCCAACGATACCGCCGCTGGTGCCGTTCCGCCATCGCGAACCCGCGCCGCGCGCATACGTTGTTGTGAGATGATACCGACCTACACCATCCTGCCTCGTCATGCCCGAACTTGATCCGGGCATCTGCGCGATCAGGCGAATCACTCCCCTGCCGCTGCAGATGGCCGGGTCGAGCCCTGCCATGGCGTCGCCGAGGAGTGTTGCCGTGCGGGGATGGGTATGAGGCTGCCGCTCGCCCTTGACACGAAGCCGATGGAGGCCCGCCCGGTGCCGGCATTGCCCGAGGGCGAGAGCTGGCGCTACGAGCCGAAATGGGACGGGTTTCGCTGCCTCGCCTTCCGCGACGGCGAGCGTGTCGAATTGCGCTCCAAATCCGGGCAGGATCTGGGGCGCTATTTTCCCGATGTCGCGGCGGTGCTGACGGCGCTCGAGGCGCCGGCCTTCGTGCTCGACGGCGAGATCGTCATCCCGATCGAGCGGCGGCTGTCGTTCGAGGCGCTGCAATTGCGCTTGCACCCGGCCGCAAGCCGCGTGCGCAAGCTGGCGGCGGAGCATCCGGGGGTGTTCATCGCGTTCGACCTGCTGGCCGAGGAAGGTGATGCGCTGGTCGAGCGCCCGTTCGACGACCGGCGGCGGGCGCTGGAGGGTTTCTTCGCGCGGCACGGCGAGAGCGGGAATGTGCGGCTGTCGCCGAGCGTGCGCGACCGCGCCACCGCGCTCTCTTGGCTCGACCGGCTCGGCGCCGACATCGACGGCATCATTGCCAAGCGCGGCGACCTGCCCTATCTCGCCGGCAGCCGCGACGGCATGCAGAAATACAAGCTCTTGCGCAGCGCCGACTGCGTCGTCGCCGGCTTTCGCTATGGCAAGGACAGCCCCTTCGTCGGCTCGTTGCTGCTCGGCCTCTATGACGAGGCGGGCCTGCTGCACCACGTCGGCTTCACCGCGACGATTGCCGCGCGCGACAAGCCCGACCTGACCCGGCGACTCGAAGGGCTCGTCAAGCCGCCCGGCTTCACCGGTCGCGCCCCAGGCGGCCCCAGCCGCTGGAGCATCGAACGGACCGGTCAATGGCAGCCGCTGCGCCCGGCGCTCGTCGTCGAGGTGCGCTACGACCAGGTGACCGACCGTCGCTTCCGCCACGGCACTGCCTTATTGCGCTGGCGCCCCGACAAGACCCCGACGCAATGCCCATTCGACCAGCTGCCCGAACCCGGCGACGGCGCCCTGTCATTGCTGGAATAGCCGTAGGATGGACTGAGCGGAGCGAAGCCCATCACCGGCTCGAACGACAGAAGGTGGCTTCGCGCGGCTCAGCCCACCCTACAATCTCTGGAATAATCGGAAGCGGAGACCGCCCTACCCGTTGCCGAAGATCGGGAAGATCACCCGATCGCCGGGGCGGATGCCGAGGCGGGCGGCTGTGCCGCCATTCAATTCGACGACGGCGCGCGCCGGCGCCGCGGCAGGGATTGTGTCCAGCGAGCCCGGCACTGCCCGCTCGTGGATGTTGATGATCCGGCCGCGCTCGTCGACGAACAGCATGTCGAGCGGGATCAGCATGTTCTTCATCCACATCATCGCCATCGACGGGCGGCCGTAGTCGAAGATCATCCCGGCGTCGGGGGCGAGGCTGCGGCGGAACATCAGCCCCTGCTCCATCTGCGCCGGCGTCGTCGCGACCTCGACCGTGAAGCGCTGCGGCCCGCTCGCGGTGAGGATCGTCAACGGCGCGGTCGGAAACTGCGCCAGCTGCGCCGCCGCCGTCGCGACGGACAGCGCCAACAGCAGTGGGATCAGCCAGAAAAAGCGGCGCGGCATCATCACGGTACGGCATCCTGCAACAGCGTTGCATTCATTGTAGCATCCGGGCGGCAACCCCGGAGGCGGCCCGATGACGCGCAACACGCTGCACCCCGCGACGCTCGCCGCGCAGGCGCTCGGCTGGACCGATGCCGCGACCGGCGCGGTTGTCCTGCCGATCCAGCCGGCGACGACCTTCATCCGCGATCCCGACAACCAGTACCGCCGCGGCCGCAGCTACGGGCGCGCCGACAATCCGGGCTATGACCAGCCGCAGGCGCTGATCACCGCGCTCGAAGGCGGCGCCGCCTCGCTGCTGCTCTCGTCGGGGATGGCGGCGGCGACGACGGTGTTTCGCGCCTTGCCGCTTGGGGCGCATGTCGTGGCGCCCTGCGTCATGTATTGGGCCTTGCGCCGCTGGCTCGCCGGCTGCGCCGCAGAGGGCCACCTCGCCGCCGAGTTCATCGACATGACTTCGCTCGACGCCTTGCGCGCCGCGGTGCGGCCGGGCCAGACGCGCCTCGTATGGATCGAGACGCCGGCCAACCCCTTATGGTGCATCACCGACATCGCCGGCGTCGCCGAGATTGCCCATGCCGCCGGCGCGCTTCTGGCGGTCGACAGCACGGCGGCGACCCCGGCCTTGACGCGGCCGCTAGATCTCGGCGCGGACATCGTCATGCATTCGGCGACGAAATACCTCAACGGCCACAGCGACGTCATCGCCGGTTCGCTGAGCACGGCGCGCGAGGATGAATTCTGGCAGCGCCTGGTGGCGAGGCGCAGCAGCGGCGGCGCGATCCTCGGCAATCTCGAAGCCTATCTCCTGCTGCGAGGGATGCGCACATTGCACCTGCGGGTGGAGCGCGCCTGCCGTTCGGCGATGCGGCTGGCGGCGGCGCTGGCAGCCAACCCGCATGTCGCGGAGGTTCTTTATCCCGGCCTGCCCCACCATCCGGGGCACGAAGTCGCGGCGCGGCAGATGCAAGGCGGGTTCGGCGGCATGTTGAGCATCCGCGTCAAGGGCGGCGAAGCGGCGGCTATCGCTGCCGCGGCACAGGTCGAATTGTGGAAGCGGGCGACCTCGCTCGGCGGCGTCGAGAGCCTCGTCGAGCACCGCGCCTCGATCGAGGGCGCCGGCAGCCCGGTGCCCGGCGACCTCTTGCGCCTGTCGGTCGGCATCGAAGACCCGGGCGACCTGCTGGCGGATCTCGAGCAGGCGCTGTCCCGTGCGGAGGCGACCTAAGTCTAGTGCTGCCTGCGGTCTTACATCAGGCCGAGTTCGAGCTTGGCTTCCTCGCTCATCCGGTCCTTGTCCCAGGGCGGCGACCATACCAGCTTGACGCGCGCCTCGCTGACGCCGGGCACCGCGCTGACCGCGTTCTCGACCTCGCCCGGCATGCTCTGCGCCACCGGGCAGGCCGGCGTCGTCAACGTCATCTCGACATAGACGATGCCGCCCTGTTTGACGACCAGCTCGTAAATCAACCCGAGATCGACGAGGTTGACCGGGATCTCGGGGTCGCGCACTGTCTTCAGCGCTTCCAGCACCGGCTCCAGGAGTTGCGGGTCGTCATCGCCCTCGGGGCGCTCGACGCCCTCGGTCCCGGGCGGCGGCTCCGGCGTGAAATCGAAATAGTCGCGGTAATCGTCGGCGGACATAGAGGACTCCCGTTTTTCCTTCACCTCCCGTCGTCATGGCCCGGCTTGACCCGGCCATCCACGTGCCACTTGCACCGCCGTTTCGTGGATGCCCGGAACAAGTCCGGGCATGACGTCGAGGGATTGATGGCTGCTTGCTACTCCGTCTTGACGGTGGCGCCGGCGAGGCCGGAGTTGAGGGCAGCCTCGAAGGCGCGCCACGGCAAGGTCGCGCATTTGACGCGCACCGGGTAGGCCTTGACGCCGGTCAGCGGCTCCAGCCGCTCGACCTCCTCCTCGAGCGCCTCCGGCAACGGCTCGGGCGTGCCGCCGGTCACCTTGGCGTGGAACTGCGCGAACAGCTGCTTCGCCTCGGCGAGCGTCTTGCCCTTCAACACCTCCGTCATCAGCGAGGAGGACGCCGTCGAGATCGCGCAGCCGCGGCCCTCGAAACTGACATCGGCGATGCGGTCGCCCTCGATCGCGAGAAAGACCGTCACCCGGTCGCCGCATAAGGGGTTGTGGCCGCGCGCCAGATGCGTTGGATGCTCGAGCGGGCGCAGATTGCGCGGGTGGCGCCCGTGGTCGAGGATGATGTCCTGATAAAGTTCTCTGAGGTCGTCACTCATCGGCTGAACATCCTCTGGCAGGCCGCAATCGCCTCGGCGAGGCGGTCGAGGTCGGCCTCGTCGTTGTAGACGCCGAGCGAGGCGCGCACGGTGCCGGCGAGGCCCAATTTGTCCATCAGCGGCTGCGCGCAATGATGGCCGACGCGGACCGCGACGCCGTGCTGGTCGAGCACGGTGCCGACATCGTGCGGGTGCACCCCGTCGACATTGAACGACAGTATGCTGAGCGGCCGCTGGCCGCCGCCGACGAGTTGCACGCCGTCGATCCGCGACAGGCGGTCGATGCCATACTCGGTCAGCGCCATCTCGTGCGCGCAAATCGCCTCGCGTCCCAGCCCCTCGATGAAGTCAATCGCGTGCGACAAGCCAACCGCGCCGGCGATGTCCGGTGTACCGGCCTCGAAGCGGTGCGGCGGTTCCTGGAAGTCGGTGTGGGGGTATTGGACGTCGGTGATCATGCCGCCGCCGGTCTGCCATACCGGCGTCGCGGCCAAAAGGTCGTAGCGGCCGTAGAGCACGCCGGTGCCGGTCGGGCCGTACGCCTTGTGGCCGGAGAACGCGTAGAAATCGCAGCCCAGCGCCTGCACATCGACCGACATCCGCGGCACCGCCTGGCAGCCGTCGATCAGCACTCGGGCCCCGTGCATATGCGCCAGCGAGACGATCGGCGCGACCGGCAGCACCGCGCCGGTGACGTTGGAGACATGAGCCACCGCGACGAGGCGCGTCCGCGAGCCTAGCAACGCCTCGAAGCGCACCAGGTCGAATTGCCCGGTCTCGTCGGTCGGCGCGACGACGAGCGGGGCGCCGACCCGCTCACACCGCATCTGCCACGGCACCAGGTTCGAATGATGCTCGATGTCGCTGATGACGATCTCATCGCCGGCGCGCACATTGGCCGGACCCCAGGCCTGGGCGACGAGGTTGATCGCCTCGGTGGCGCCGCGCACGAAGACGATCTCGCGCTCGTCCTCGGCGTTGAGAAATGCCCGCACCTTGGCACGCGCTTCCTCGAACAGATCGGTCGAGCGCTCGCTCAGGCGATAAACGCCGCGATGCACGTTGGCGTAGTCGCTGCGATAGAACTCGGCGATGCCGTCGATCACCTGGCGCGGCTTCTGCGCACTGGCTCCGGAATCGAGAAAGACCAGGCCCGGGTTGCGCTCGAAAATCGGGAAGTCGCGGCGCACTTGCCGCGCATCGAACCGCTTCATTCGGCTCCCTCCAGGGTGGCGAGCCGCGCCGCCAGCCGCCGCAAGAGATGCGTGCGGATCGCGAACTCTTCGACGCTCTCGACCGCCTCGCGCAGGAAGCCGTCGATCAGCATGTGGCGCGCCTCGGGGTCGGGGATGCCGCGGGCCCGCAGGTAGAACAGCGCCATCTCGTCGAGGTCCCCGACGCTGGCGCCGTGGCTGCATTTGACGTCGTCGGCGTAGATTTCGAGTTCGGGCTTGGTGTCGATTGCGGCGCGCTCGCCGATGATCAGGTTGCGGCTCAATTGATGCGCATCGGTCTGCTGGGCGTCCTGGCGCACGATGATCGTGCCCTGGAAGGCGCCGTGGCCGCGGCCGCTGGCGACGCCCTTGATCAGCTCGCGGGTCTGCCCGCCGGGCGCGGCGTGGTCGACCGTGGTGACGATGTTCGCTTCGTCATTGCCGGAAACGATGTAGGCGCCGTCGAGATGGCACCGCGCGCCCTCGCCGACGAGCCTTACATTCGCCTCCTGCCGCACGGTGCGTCCGCCGAGCAGGAGGGCGAAGCCGGCAAGCCTTGCGTCCTGGCCGAGCGTTGCATCGAGCTGCGCCAGGTGCACCGCCGCGGCACCCTCCTCGACGACGACGGCGCGCGCCAGCTCTGCCCCGGCGCCGATCTCGGCGACCACCACGTCGTTGCGCCAGTAATGCCCGGTGCCGGTATGCACTTCCAGCAGGGCGGCGCGGCTGCCCTCGCCAAGCCGGATCAGGCTGCTTGTGTGATAGGAGGCGGCGCTGTCGCCCGAGCCGAGATGGACGATCTCGATCGGCTCCGCCGGCTCGACCCCCGGCCCCACGTCGAGCAGGTAGCCACCGGTGAACAGCGCGGCGTTGAGCGCCGCGAAGGGATGCGCCGCAACACCGGCCGCCTGCGCCGTCGCCGTCCGCAGCAGGTCCTCGGCGTCATTCTCCGAGCAAGGGTTGGGGATGAGGCGGACGCCGCTCGGCAGGGCGAGCGAGGACAGCGCCGGCGCGACATGGCGGCCGAACCAAAACCAAGCGCGGCGGCCTCGCCGATGAAGAGCGCCGGGAGTTCAATAATTCCGTGAGGCAGAAGTCCGGCCAGTAGATATCCAACAGAATACTCCGAGAC
>JBLMXS010000496.1:0-3342 GCA_050257895.1 Thiohalocapsa sp. | reverse complement strand
TGCCGGCGCTGTCGCGGATCTCGCTGATGCCGTACGGCAGGACGCCGTTGCCGCCATTGGCGAACGGGGCATAGGCGGCGGTCAGTTCGAGCAGGTTCACCTCGTTGGTGCCGAGCGCGATCGACGCGTCGGCGCTGAGCTCGCTGGTGATGCCGAGCCGGTTGGCGACCGCGACGACATGGCGGATGCCGGCGCGCTCGGCAACCTGCACGGCGATCGTGTTGACCGATTGCGCCAGCCCGTCGGCGAGGCTCATCGCGCCCTGGTAGCGGTGGAGGTAATTGTGCGGCTGCCAGTTGCCGACCCGGATCGGCATGTCGACGAAGCGGTCGGACGGCCGCAGCCCGGCTTCGAGGCCGGCGAGATAGACGAACGGCTTGAACGCCGAGCCGGGCTGCCGCTGCGCCTGGGTCGCTCGATTGAACTGGCTCTTGCCGTAATCTCGGCCGCCGACCATGGCGCGCACCGCGCCGTCCGGCGCCAACGCCACCAGCGCGCCCTCGCCGACATTGTCGCGATGACCCGATTGCGCCAGCACATCGCCAATCGCCGTCTCGGCGATCTGCTGCAGCCGCGGGTCGAGCGTCGTGCGTACGGTCAGGTCGCGATCGGCGGTACCAGCGAAGTCATGCAGTTGGCCGGCCACCCAGTCGGCGAAGTATCGCGAGCCGGGATGCGTCATGCGCGGCTCCGCCGCCCCCTCGAGCTCCGCCTTGGCCGCCGCGGCAGGGGTGATAAAGCCGGCCTCGACCATGTTGTCGAGCACCTGGCCGGCGCGCTCGGCCGCGGCATCATGGTCGCGGGCCGGATTGTAGCGGGTCGGCGCCTTCAACAGCCCGGCGATGATGGCGCTCTCGAAGAGGTTGAGCTTCGCCGCCGACTTGCCGAAAAAGCGGTGCGCCGCCGCGTCGACGCCATAGGTGCCGGCGCCGAGATAGACGCGGTTGAGATAGATTTCGAGGATCTCGTCCTTGGTGAAGCGGCGCTCCAGCCACAACGCCAGGAGCGTCTCGCGGATCTTGCGGCCGAGGCTGCGCTCGGGCGTCAGGAACAGGATCTTGGCGAGCTGCTGGGTGATCGTGCTGCCGCCCTGGACGATGTGGCCGGCCCGCAAATCGCTGACAGCGGCGCGCAGCATGCCGACCGGATCGATACCGAAATGGCTGTAGAACCGGCGGTCCTCGGTAGCGATCACCGCCTTCGGCAAGAGCGGCGACATCTCGTTCAGCCGCAGTGACCGGCCGAACAGATCGCCGAAATTGGCGACAAGACTGCCGTCCGCCGCCAGAATCGTGACGCTCGGCCGCCGCTCGGCGACGGCAAGCTGGCTGGTGTCCGGCAGGGTCAGCGCAAAATAGCCGAGAACACCGCCGCCGATGATTGCCGCCCACAGAACGAGCAGCAGAGCAAAGGCGGCGGCCCGCCGCAGCAGGCGACGCGGCCGCCGACGCATCGGCGCCGTCGGCCGCGGCCGGCGCGGCTTGCCGAGCCGGTCCTGCGGATCCGCGCGCAACGGTTCAGCCATCGCGGCGCATGGTCATGTGATAGACGCGGCCTCGCCGCCGCCGGTCATTGGTAGCCCCCCACGTCGCTGCGCGCAGCCCCCCGACTGCGCTCGGCAATCCTACCACAGCCGCCGGCGGCTGCCGGTCGACACTTTAGTGGTGTAACGAGCAGCCCCTCACCCCGGCCCGCTCCCCGCGCGCGGGGAGAGTGAGTGATGGAAAACAGCGTTCGCTCGCCCCGCTCCGCGGCGGGGAGGGCCTTTCTGTCTTCGATAGGCCGCGGCCGCGGTCGTCTCAGTCCGCTCAGCGGTTCCAGGTCGCCGCGCCGGAAACCATCCCATCCTTCCAGTGCACCGCGATCGCCGCGGCAAAGGTGTTGCTGCCGCTGATCTTCTCGAATTTACCGGTGCCGCCGGTGTAGTTGAATGTACCCTTGCACTGCTTGGTATCGCCCTCGCAATTCCATGACAGAAACGCCTGATCGCCGGCGTTGTCGCTGACAATGCAATACCCGGCGGCTCTGCCCTTCTTTTGGTTCACGTCGAGGTCGTTGAACCCCGGGCATCGGACGCCGGCGTGATCGAACAGCCCGGCCTTCTTGTCGCTCAAGAATGTTCCGCCGAACTCGCCGACCCAGTAGAGATGGCCCTTTTCGATCTCCATCGCCTTGCCGACGCCGAAATAACCGAACTCTCCGACCGGCTTCCAGTCCTCGGCCCGCGCGACACCGAGACCGGCTAACGTCACAGCTGCAACCGCGACATAACGGATCCACTTCATTTCATCCTCCCAAGGTGCCTGTTCGACTCTCTATCGTGGCAAGAATCTTAACCGAAGAGGCCGGCGCGATGTTATTTCGCCGCGGCGGCCTGCATGCGGGCGCCGCGGAAATGCGGCATCACCTCGGCGGCGATGATCTCGAACTGCTCGAGCATCACATCCTTCGGCGTCGTCAAGGGCGAGGAGAAGTTGATGTGGTCCATGCCGGGATACTTCTCCTCGATGTTCTTCAGGAACACGACGAGGTCGTCGGCGGTGCCGGCGAACCACGAGCCGAGCCCCATGAAATGCTCGACCTTCGGCACGCCGGCCGCGTCCCAGCCGCCGCGCCGCGCGACCGCCGCCACCTGTTCCGGCGTCAACCCCGGCACGAAGCCGAGCGGCGCGAACATCTTGACGTGCTCCTCGTAGATCGGCGTCAGCCGCCGCACCGCCTCTTCGCGCGTCTTGCCGATCAAGCCGTGGACGCCGAGCATCAAATTCTCGCCGAGCTTCCAATCGTGGCCGGCGCGCGCCGCGGCGTCGCGATAGGCCTGGATCGGCCCCGCCTGCATCGTCGCGGCGCCGCCGCCGACCGCGCCCTTGATGCCGTGCCTGACCATGAAGTCGAGGCCGCGCGCGCTGGCGCTGACGACCGGCTGCCAGCATTCGACCGGCCGGTTGACCGGGCGCGGCACCAGGGTCAGCTCCTTCAGCTGGTAGCCGCGATATGGCACCTCCGGCGGGAGCGTGTAGTGCTTGCCCTTATGCGAGAAGCTTTCGTTGTTGAACGCCTTGAAGAGGATCTCGACCTGCTCCTCGAACAGGTCGCGGTTGGCGTTCTGGTCGAGCATCGGCGCGCCGAACGTCTCGACCTCGCGGGTATGGTAGCCGCGGCCGACGCCGAACACGGTCCTGCCCTTGGTCAGGATGTCGGCCGTCGCGAAATCCTCGGCCATGCGCAAGGGATGCCACATCGGCGTGATGTTGAAGCCGCAGCCGATCTTCAACTGCTTCGTCACATGCGCCAGGTGCACCGCGCACATCAGGATGTTGGGCAGGACCTCGTAGCCCTCGT
>JBLMXS010000495.1:0-5604 GCA_050257895.1 Thiohalocapsa sp. | reverse complement strand
GGCCCCGTGTCAGCCTTCTCAGCAGCCGGACTTGGCGCGGTTCCAGACCCGCGTGCGCAGCCGCTCGTAGGCCCGCGGCGCCGGCAGATCGAGGTAGAACAGCTGGCGCAGCGCCGGCGGCGGATAGATTCCCGGATCGTCGCGGATCGCCGTCTCGACGAGCGGCGTCGCCTTGAGGTTCGGGTTCGGATAGGAGACCGCGTTGGTGATCGCCGCGATGACCTGCGGGCGCAGGATGTAGTCGAGAAAGCGCAGGGCGTTGTCGGGGTGCGGCGCGTCCTTCGGAATCGCCAGCATGTCGATCGACATCTGCGCCCCCTCGCGCGGCACGCGGAAGGCGATGTCGACGCCGCTTGCGGCTTCGCGCGCGCGGTTGCGCGCCTGGATCACGTCGCCCGAATAGCCCAGCGCGATGCACGCATCGCCGGCGGCGAGATCGTTGATGTACTGCGAGGAATGGTACTTGCGGACATAGGGGCGCAGCCGCTCGATCAGCGCCGCGGCGCGCTCGAGATCGGCCGGGTCGCGGCTTTTCGGGTCATGCCCGAGATAGGTGAGCGCCGCCGGGAACACCTCCTGCGGCGTATCCAGGAGCTCGATGCCGCAGCCCGCCAGCTTCGCCGCGAAGGCCGGGTCGAACAGCAGCGCGAGCGTGTCGCGCGGCGCCGCTTCGCCCCCCGATCCGCCGAGCGCCCGCTCGACCATCGCGACGTTGTAGCCGATGCCGGTGACGCTCCACAGATAGGGCACGCCGTAGCGGTTGCCGGGATCGGCGCGGGCGGCGATCGCCAGCATCTGCGGATCGATATTGGCGAGGTTGGGGAGCTTCGCCTTGTCGAGCGCCAGATAGGCGCCCGCCTTGATCTGCCGCGCCATGAACGGGCTCGCCGACGGCACGACGACATCGTATCCCGAGTGTCCCGCCAGCAGCTTCGCCTCCAGCACCTCGTTGCTGTCGTAGACGTCGTAGGTGACGGCGATGCCGGTTTCCCTGGTGAAGCCGGCCAGCGTATCGGGGGCGATATAGTCGGACCAGTTGTAGACATGCAGTTGCGGCGCCTCGGCCGCCGCCGAACGCAAGATACCCGTCGACAACGCGAGCAGCGCCAGCAGCGACAAGCGGATCAGCGCCCCCTTTGCCATCGCGCCGATACAGCAGCCGGGCGGCCGAATGTCAATCCGCGGCCCTGCATCGTAGCGAAGCGAAGCGGGAGTTTCGGCGAGGCGGGTTTCTGCCTATGTTAATCCGCCATGTTCGCGCTCCGCGGAATGAACCGCTGCCCGACCGCGCTGACGGTCATCCTTGCGATCCTGCTGCTCGCCGCCACGGCGGCCTGCGTCCCGCAGCCGGTGACGGCGCCGAGCGCTCACCCCAACCCGATCATCGTGCGCGAGTTCACCGCGTCGCCCGGGGTCGTGACGCTCGATCCGAGCTTCGGGTTCTCGCTCTATCGGGGCGCGCCCGGCGTCCCGGCCCGCACGCGGGCCGCTTCGGCGGCGCGGGCCGCCGCCTTCACGCTGGCCGACGCCGTCGCCTCGCAGCTCGCGGGCATGGGGTACGACGCGGTTCGTTCCGACACCGCGGAGGCCGATTCCGGCGGGCGGGCCCTGATCGTCACCGGCGCCTTCCGCCAGATCAACGAGGGCCATCGCCGGCAGCACGGCAGCGTCGCTGTCGATGTCGAGATCGACTATCAGCCGGGCCCGGGCCTGCCGGCGCAGCGCTTGACCGCGTTCACGCTCGATTCGCGGCGCATCCGGCCTGACCCGCTGGTCGCAGCGGCGGCGCGAAAGGGCAGCGGGGTCAACGCCGCCGCCACAGCGGTCGGTCATGCGATCGCCAATTACGCCGGCGATTTGGCGCGCGCCAACAATTGGCCGGGCGCGCCGCGCTGAGTGTGTGCGCACCAGCGTAATGTGTTGAGGTTGAAACCCCAACTCGTCACCCCCGCGAAAGCGGGGGGTCCAGGGGAGGCGGTATATCCGGCGCTCTGGATTCCCGCTTTCGGGGGAATGACGATCGAGCCTGCGGCAGTGCTCGTCTATAACCGGTAATCGCCGTTCGGCGCCGGCGGGGCATGCGCGGCGACGTCCTCGCTCGGGCCGAGATGCGGCGGGATGAAGCCCTGGATCGGCGGCGGCGCCGCGTCGGCCTGCTGGCGTTCGGCGGCGGCGCGGGCCTGCACCAGCTCCTCCCAGACGCGCCGGATGCTGGCCTGTGTCATCTCGTGCACGTAGAGATGCGCGGCGTCGACAAAGCCGAACAGGTTGCCGGCAGCTTCGCCGGTTACCTGGCGAAACGCGCGGTCGATCGCGGTAAGACCAGCGATCAGCGCGTCGTCGCCGGCGAGGCCGGCATGCCGCATCAGGTCGGCGGTGCGCAGCACGTGCAGACCCGGCATACCGCTCGGAACGGTGCTGTCGCGCCCCAGTTCGAAGAACAGGCGCGCGGCGACGGGGTCCCCGCCGATCAGCTCGAAGACCTGCAGCGCCTGGGGCAATGTGCACGCTGCCAGCGCCATCGGCTGCGGCGCCTGCTCGGGCCGCAGCATCTCGGGCCGCGGCATCCCCGATTGCGGCCCGGCAATGCCGGCCAGCGCATGCGCGATCTCGTTGGCGATCCAGCGACGAACCTCGGGCGGCGCCGAGCGGATCTGTTCGGCCGAGAAGGTGAAAGCGGTCACGGCGGCTCTCCGATGAAGGCGACGGAGATGCCTTCTACGGCGGGCGCGCCGAGGGCACCTTGATTCACGTCAATCGGAGTGAGCGCGGCGCGACCGCCAACAAATCCGCATCCCCGGCGAAAGCGAATGCCTGGGGCTCACCGAGCCGCTGGTCGTGCGGTCGAGAGGTGGGCCGGACTTCCGCCGGGGGCTGCGCGTGAGGTGCGTTACCGCCAGTCAGGTCAGCGGCGCGCCGGTATTACGCGCCCGCCGCGTCACCCCGCCTTCAGCCGCCGCGCCGCATCGACGGCGAAATAGGTGAGGATGCCGTCGGCGCCGGCGCGCTTGAAGCAGACGAGCGACTCGAGCATCGCCCGCTCGCCGTCGAGCCAGCCCCGCTCGGCCGCCGCCTTGATCATCGAGTATTCGCCGGAGACCTGGTAGGCGAAGGTGGGGACGCGGAAGGCGTCCTTCACGCGGCGCACGATGTCGAGATAGGGCAGGCCGGGCTTGACCATCACCATGTCGGCGCCCTCGGCGATGTCGAGCGCGACCTCCCGCAGCGCCTCGTCGCCGTTCGCCGGGTCCATCTGGTAGGTGCGCTTGTCGGCGCTGCCGAGCGCGCTCGCCGAGCCGATCGCGTCGCGGAACGGCGCGAAGAAGCACGAGGCGTATTTGGCGGCGTAGGACATGATCCGCACCCGCTCGAACCCGGCCTCGTCGAGCGCCCGCCGCACCGCCCCCACGCGCCCGTCCATCATGTCCGACGGCGCGATGATGTCGCAACCCGCATCGGCCTGCACGACCGCCTGCCGCTGCAGGATCTCCACGGTCTCGTCGTTGGCGACATAGCCGTCGCGGATGACGCCGTCATGGCCGTGCGAGGTGAACGGGTCGAGCGCCGCGTCGCACAACACGCCGAGCTCGGGCAGGGCCTGCTTCACCGCGCTGACCGCACGGCAGACGAGATTGTCGGGGTTGAGGGCCTCGCGCCCCTCCGCATCCTTCAGGCCGGGGTCGATCGCCGGGAACACCGCGATCGTCGGGATGCCAAGCGCCGCCGCCTCGCCGGCCGCATCGACCAGCGCCGGGACCGACAGCCGCCAGGCGCCGGGCATCGCCTCGACAGGGGCGCGGCCGTCCTCGGCGTGCACGAAGACCGGCCAGATCAGATCGGCGGGCGTCAAGACGCTCTCGGCGACGAGCTTCCTCGACCAGGCATCGCGGCGGTTGCGGCGCAGTCTTGTCGTCGGGTAGGGCGCCAGCGGCGGAAGATACGATTGGCTCACGGGATCACCCACCGGAAAGGCGGCCAGCGCCGCGGATGGCGCCAAAATAAGGGCCCGGGACCGCAGTTACAACGCAGTCCACGCCTGCCCATATAGCCGCGCATGCCGTATGCCAGCCTGCGCGACTTCATGGCCCGCCTCGAGGCGGCCGGGCGGCTGGTGCGGGTCAGGGCGTCGGTCTCGCCGTTTCTCGAAATGACCGAGATCCAGACGCGGCTGCTGGCCGAGGCGGGGCCGGCGGTGCTGTTCGAAAATGTGGTCCATGCGCAGGCGCACCAGGGAGGCCACCAGGCGGCGACGATGCCGGTGCTGGTCAACTTGTTCGGCACCGTCGAGCGCGTCGCGTGGGGGATGGACCGCGAGCCGGGGCAGTTGCGCGAGATCGGCGAGACGCTGGCGTTCCTGAAGCAGCCCGAGCCGCCCGGCGGCTGGCGCGAGGCGCTTGAGATGCTGCCGCTCCTCAAGACGGTGATGGCGATGCGGCCGCGCACGGTCACAGGCCGGGCGCCGTGCCAGGAAATCGTGCTGCGCGGCGGCGAGATCGATCTCGGCCTGCTGCCGGTGCAGACCTGCTGGCCCGGCGAGCCGGCGCCGCTGATCACGTGGCCGCTGGTCGTCACCAAGGGACCCGGCACGGCGCGCGAAGACGGCTTCAACCTCGGCATCTACCGCATGCAGGTGACGGGGCGCGACACCACGCTGATGCGCTGGCTGCGGCACCGCGGCGGCGCGCAGCACCACCGCCGCTGGGGCGCCGAGAAGCGCGAGCCGCTGCCGGTCGCGGTCGTGATCGGGGCCGATCCCGGCACGATCATCGCCGCCGTGACACCCGTCCCCGACACGCTGTCGGAATACCAGTTTGCCGGCTTCCTGCGCGGCCGGCGGGTCGACCTCGTCGATTGCCGCACCGTGCCGCTGAAGGTGCCGGCGGAGGCCGAGATCGTGCTCGAAGGCCATGTCTCACTCGACGAATACGAGGACGAAGGCCCTTACGGCGACCACACCGGCTATTACAACGCGATCGAGCAATTCCCGGTGTTCCGCCTCTCGGCGATGACGATGCGGCGCGATCCCATCTACCTCTCGACCTTCACCGGCCGGCCGCCCGACGAGCCGTCGGTGCTCGGCGAGGCGCTCAACGAAGTCTTCGTACCGCTCCTACAGCAGCAATTCCCGGAGATCGTCGATTTCTGGCTGCCGCCCGAAGGCTGCTCCTACCGCATCGCGGTCGTTGCGATCCGCAAGGCGTATCCCGGGCACGCGCGGCGGATCATGATGGGAATCTGGTCGTTTCTGCGACAGTTCATGTACACCAAATTCGTCATCGTCGTGGACGACGACATTGCCGTGCGCGACTGGAAGGATGTGATGTGGGCGATTTCGACCCGCATGGACCCGGTGCGCGATACGGTGCTGATCGACAACACGCCGATCGACTATCTCGACTTCGCCTCGCCGGAATCGGGCCTCGGCGGCAAGATCGGCCTCGACGCCACCAACAAGCTGCCACCCGAGACCAGGCGCGACTGGGGCCGGCCGATCCGCATGTCGGAGGAGGTGGTGGCCGAGGTCACCCGCAAATGGGCCGAATACGGGTTGCCGGGCAGCGGCAAGCCGATCTGGAAATAATGTTGGCACAATGATACAGCGAG
>JBLMXS010000494.1:0-9727 GCA_050257895.1 Thiohalocapsa sp. | reverse complement strand
CTGGACTGCGTCCAGAGGCACCCTCTTCCGCAGTGCGGGAGAGGGGCTAAGACTCAGGCCGCTGCCCGAATTGCGGCCTGCTTCACCTCGCTGCCGACATAGGGCTCGAACTCGGTAAAGTTCTTCTCGAAATTGCCGCGCAGGCTGCGGGCAACCTGGTCGTAGGCGTTCTGGTCCTTCCAGGTGCCGCGCGGGTCGAGCACGGTCGGCGGCAGGTCGGCGCAGGCTTCCGGCACGAGAAAGCCGAAATTCGGGTCCTGCCGCATCGGCGCGCCGGCCAGCGTGCCGTCGAGCGCGGCGCGCAACAGGGCGCGGGTATGGGTAATCGCCATGCGCTTGCCGACGCCGTAGGCGCCGCCTGACCAGCCGGTGTTGACGAGCCAGCAATCCGCCTTGAAGCGCGAGATGCGGTCGCCGAGCATCTTGGCGTATTCCGACGGGTGGCGCGGCATGAACGGCGCCCCGAAGCAGGTCGAGAACACCGCCTTCGGCTCCTTGCCGAGCCCGACTTCGGTGCCGGCGACCTGCGCCGTGTAGCCGGAGAGGAAATGGTACATCGCCTGCTCGGCCGACAGCTTGGCGATCGGCGGCATGACGCCGAATGCGTCACAGGTCAGCATGATGACGTTTTTTGGGTGCGGCGCGATTCCCCTCTCGTCCGCGTTCGGGATGAAGTCGAGCGGGTAGCAGGCGCGGGTGTTCTCGGTCAGGCTGTCGTCGTCGACGTCGGGCATCCGCGTCACCGGGTCAAGCACGACATTCTCCAGCACCGTGCCGAAGCGGGTGATGGTCGCATGGATCTCGGGCTCGGCAGTCGGCGACAGGTTGATCACCTTGGCGTAGCAGCCGCCCTCGAAATTGAAGATGCCGCGCGGGCTCCAGCCGTGCTCGTCGTCGCCGATCAGGGTGCGCGAGGCGTCGGCCGACAGCGTCGTCTTGCCGGTGCCGCTGAGGCCGAAGAAGATCGCCGCGTCGCCCTTCGGCCCGACATTGGCCGAGCAGTGCATCGGCAGAACGTCGCGGCTCGGCAATACGAAATTGAGATAGCCGAACACCGACTTCTTGATCTCGCCGGCGTAGCGGGTGCCGCCGATCAGGACGAAGCCGGTCGCGAAATTGACCAGGACGACGGTCTCCGAGCGGACCCCGTCGATCTCGGGGATGGCCTTGAACTCGGGCGCGTGCAGGATCGTGAAGGCCGGTTCGAAATCGGGCAGCTCGGCCGGACGCGGCCGGATGAACATGTTGCGCGCAAAGAGGCTCGACCACGCCACGTCGCTGATGACGCGCACCGGCAGGCGGTAGTCGGGGTCGGCGCCGGCATACAGGTCCTGCACGAATAATTCACGCCCCTGCAGGTAGGCAAGCATGCGCTGCTGCAGACTCTCGAAGCGCGGCGGGTCGATCGGCTGGTTGATGTCGCCCCACCACACCGTGTCTTTGGTGCCGGGCTCGTTGACGATGTACTTGTCCTTCGGTGAGCGGCCGGTATGGCGCCCGGTGTTGACGACGAAGCTGCCGCCGAGGCCGAGAGTGCCCTCGCCGCGCCGCACTGCGTGCTCATAGAGAAAGGGCGCGGTCAGGTTCCAGTGCACCGGCCCCAGATGATGCAGCCCCTGCTCGACGAGGCCGAAGCGGGGCATGCGGCTCGCCAACGACTTGTCCGCCTGGTCCAAGCTTTCCTCCATCAACGCGGGGGCGTTCAGCGGCGCCGGCGCGGCTGCGCTTGCGGTTGGGCTGCACCATAACCCGTCGGGATTATCGGCGGCAAGCGGAGCGATGTCGCCAAACCGCCGGTGACGATAGCGCCGCGATGCTCACAGTGGGGGCTTACAGCGGGAGCGGCCGTAGGCGCGCTTCCTCGGCGAGCGCGACGAGCCTTTGCCGCGCCGCCGCCGGCGTCAGCACCGGCTGTGCAAAGTTGAGGCGTGCGGTTTCCGCTTGCGGCTGATCGCGCCGCAAGTCACAGCCTTCCGGGTCGATGCCGATGATCTGCCAGTCGCCGCCCGGCCGTCCCAGCAGTCGCTCGGCATAGAGCGCGATCGCCTCGCCGTGATCGCAGTTCATGTGTTCGAGGATGTCGCTCTCGGCGCCGGCGAGCGCGGCGGCATCGGCGGCGAGCCGCAGCTCGTCAGCGGGCAGCCAGACGATGCGGCCGAAGCCGGCCACCAGGTGGCCGCGTTCGATGGCGACCCGGTAGAGGTGGAAGTCGGCGAACCCGGCATAGATGCGGCTCGATTGGTGGCGCGCCGTGAAGCGGGCGAGAAGCCGCGGGTCGTCGACGCGCTCGGCCTGCCCGAGCAGCGTCAGGCGTGGCCCGGCCAGCGGATCGGCATGACCGGCGGTATCCTCGAACAGCAGCGACAGGCGCGGCTCGGCCTGGAGGTTGTGGGTGTGCTGCGCGAGGTCGGACAGCAACAAGAGGGGACTCGCGTCGAGGTCGGCCGCCACCGCCACCAAGGAGGCGTAGGGTTGCCCGTCGAGGCTTGTGGCCAGCGCCGCATGCGATTGCCGGCGGACCAGGCGCCGCGCGGCGCTGCCCTGCTGCTGCCCTGTCTCAGCATTCTCCGCCGCCCTGTTGTCCGCCGCCTGGTCTGACTGCATGACGATTCCCTAGTGGAATGATGATCAGTTGCAAACAAACGCCAACATCGCCGCCGCGACCGAAACAATCGGCGCGATCCGCAACCCGGTCATCGACCGATTGCTTCGCCGCTCGACGCCTGATGCGGCGGCGCCGCGTCGGGGTTACATCGCCGGCGGCGGATCGTCGCGGAACGCGCGCTGACATAGCCGGGCTTTTGTCTGCGCCGCCGAGCCGCCATATTTAGGCAACAGGAATTGCGGCTGCCGCCCCAATTGCGGCCGCATACGGATACAGGGGGATGCATCCGTGGCCAGCACGATTGCACTCGTCGACGACGATCGCAACATCCTGACGTCAGTGTCGATGGCGCTCGAAGCCGAGGGGTTTGCGGTGCGCTGCTACAGCGACGGCGCCGAGGCGCTGCGCGGGATGACGGCGCAGCCGGTCGATCTCGCGGTCCTCGACATCAAGATGCCGCGCATGGACGGGATGAACCTCTTGGAGCAGCTGCGGCGCGCCAAGACGCAGATCCCGGTCATCTTCCTCACCTCGAAGGACGACGAGGTCGACGAATTGCTCGGCCTGAGGATGGGCGCCGACGACTACATCAAGAAGCCGTTCTCGCAGCGGCTCCTGATCGCCCGCATTCATGCGCTGCTGCGGCGCGGCGAGCTGGCGCGCGAGCGCGAGGAGGGCCAGGGCGAGCCGGTCATCGTGCGCGGCCAGATGACGCTCGATCCGGCGCGCCACCTGTGCACCTGGGACAATAAGCCGGTCGAGCTGACGGTGACCGAGTTCCTGATCCTCAAGTCGCTGGCGCAGCGGCCGGGGCACGTGAAAAACCGCGACCAGCTGATGGACGCCGCCTACGGCGAGCACATCTATGTCGACGACCGCACCATCGACAGCCACATCAAGCGGCTGCGCAAGAAGTTCAAGGCGGTCGATTCCGAGTTCGCGCAGATCGAAACCCTTTATGGCGTCGGCTACCGATACCGCGACCGCTGAGCCGTCGGCGCCGGCGCGATCGCAGGAGGTGCAGCGCCCGCAGGAGGAGCCGCAAGGGCTCGGCGCCGCGGCGGTCGGTGCCAACGGCAATGCCGCGGAGGGCTGGTCTTCCGATAGCGAGGCGCCGCCCGACAGCGCCGCCCGGAGCCCGCGGCCGCCTCGTCTGCAACGGCGCTGGCGGTGGCCGCGGCTTTCGCCGCTGACGCGGCGGATCGTCGCCGTCAACGTCCTGCCGTTGGCGCTACTCGCAGTCGGTTTCCTCTATCTTGGCAAGTTCGAGGGGAGCCTCGTCGGCCAGCAGATCGAGTCGCTGCACATGCAGGGCAAGATCTTCGCCGCCGCGCTCAGCGAGGGGGCGGTGCTCGACTCCGGCGACGAGGGCGAAGTGCTGCTGCCGGACCTGTCGCGCCAGATGATGCGGCGGCTGGTGGAGCCGACCCGGACGCGGGCCCGCCTGTTCGACATCCATGGCCGTCTGATCGCCGACAGCCGGCTGTTGCGCGGCGCCGCTCCGGCCGGCGAGCCGCCCGAGCCCGAGAAGGGGCTGGTGGGGCGCGTCGCCGACGCGATCTACGACTGGGTCGGCGGGTTGCTGCCGCACCGCCGCAAGCTGGCGGTCTACCGTGAGGCCGGCACCGCCTCGGATTACCACGAGGCGCTGCAGGCAATGCGCGGCGAGAGCGGTTCGGCAGTGCGCACCGACCCGGCCTCGGGGGCGCTGGTGATCAGCGTCGCCGTCCCGCTACAGCGCTACACGCAGGTGCTCGGGGCGGTCATGCTGTCGACCAGCGACCGCGAGATCCGCGACGAATTGCGCACGGTCCGCCTCGAACTGGTGCGCATCTTCGGTGTGACCCTGCTCGTCACCGTCCTGTTGTCGCTCTATCTCGCGAGCACGATCGCCCAGCCGATCCGCCGGCTCGCGGCGGCGGCGCAGCGCGCCCGCGGCCGCGGCGCGCGCATCGAGATCCCCGACGGCACCGACCGTCACGACGAGATCGGGGAGTTGGCCGCCTCGCTGCGCGAGATGACCGACGCGCTGTGGCAGCGCATGACAGCCATCGAGAGCTTCGCCGCCGATGTCGCGCACGAGATCAAGAACCCGCTCTCCTCGCTGCGCAGCGCCGTTGAGACCGCCGCCCGCATCGACGATCCCGAGAAGCAGCGGCGGCTGATGGCGGTGATCCAGGACGATGTCGAGCGCCTCGACCGGCTGATCACCGACATCTCCGACGCGTCGCGGCTCGATGCCGAGCTGAGCCGCCTCGAAATGTCGCCGACCGACATCGGCGCGATGCTGCGCGCCCTCGTCGAGATGCACGAGACGACGCGGCGTCCCGGCTCGCCGCGCCTTGTCCTCGATCTGTCCCCCGAGCAGTCGGGGCGGGCGCGGCCGCTGATCGTGCCCGGCATCGAGAGCCGGCTGTCGCAGGTCTTCCTCAACGTCATCGCCAATGCTGTCTCGTTCAGCCCGCCGGACGGCGAGATCCGCGTCCATGCCGCCGCTGACGGCTGGGCGGTGCTGGTGACGGTCGAGGATCAGGGGCCCGGGATCCCCGACGACAAGCTGACCGCGATCTTCGACCGCTTCTATAGCGAGCGCCCGGCCGGCGAGAAATTCGGCACGCATTCCGGGCTCGGGCTGTCGATCTCGAAGCAGATCGTCGAGGCGCATCGCGGCCGCATCTGGGCCGAAAACCGCACCGACGCGACCGGCGCCGTGGCCGGCGCCCGCTTCCTGATCCGCCTCCCGACCGGGGCGTGAGCGCGGGATGGAGGAGACACTCATCCATGCCACCGCTGTGGCGATCGAGGGGCGCGCGGTGCTGCTGCGGGGGCCGTCGGGGGCCGGCAAATCGGATCTCGGGCTGCGGCTGATTGACGCCGGCGCAAGGCTCGTGGCGGACGACCAGAGCGCGCTGTCGCGCCGCGGCGACGCGGTTTACGTGCGGGCGCCGGCAACAATCCGCGGCCTCATCGAAGTGCGTGGCCTCGGCATCGTCCGCTTGGAGGCGCTGGAGGAGGCGCCGGTCGCCCTCGTCGTCGACCTCGTTGCCGCTGCGGCAGTCGAGCGGCTGCCGCGGCGCGTGGTCGCGACGATCCTTGGCGTCACGCTGCCTTGCCTGGCGCTGGCGCCGTTCGAGGCGGCGGCGGCGGCCAAAGTGCGTCTCGCGCTGCGGGCATTTACCGGCGACAGGCTTGTCGCTATGGTCGATGAATGACGTGCGACGGTGTCGACGGCACCGCAGCCGGGATCCGTCTCGAGGCCCGCCTCCTGGAGGGCGGCGGGGAGGGCGAGCGTCGGCCGGCGTTGATCAAGCAGGGTGACGGACGACCTCGCGCACGCTATATCGAGCCGGCGTACCTTCATACTCCCGCCGGGTTTCCCCCCGACATCCCCCGGCGCGAGCGGCAAGTGGCTATTGCCCTGCGAAACGGCATCGGCGTCCTGGCTATGAGTGTGATCTGCGGCTGCGCCGGCGCGATGGCGCCGGCCCGCCATCGGCGTCGCTGCCCGGCGATGGAGCGTCGATGATCGGTATGGTCCTCGTCACGCACGGACGGCTGGCGGCCGAGTTCGTCGCCGCGCTCGAGCACGTCGTCGGGCCGCAGAGCCAGATTGCGGCCGTGTGCATCGGGCCGGAGGACGACATGGAACAGCGCCGCCAGGACATCCTGCGCTCGGTCTCCGAGGTCGACGGCGGCGACGGCGCCGTGCTCTTGACCGACATGTTCGGCGGCACTCCGTCGAACCTCGCGATCTCGGTGATGGACCGCGGCAAGATCGAGGTGATCGCCGGCGTCAACCTGCCGATGCTGATCAAGCTCGCCAGCCTGCGCCAGAGCGAGAGCCTCGAGCGCACCGTGCTCGGCGCCCAGGAAGCCGGCCGCAAATACATCAACGTCGCCTCGCAACTCTTGGCCGACGCCCGTCGATGAGCGCCGACCCCAGCCACGGCCCGCAATCGCCCAGCGCCACGAGTTGCGCCACTGGTAGCGCCGCAAGCAGCGCGACGGCGGTGCGCCGCACCTGCAAGATCTGCAACCAGAAGGGGCTGCACGCCCGCGCCGCCGCCCGCTTCTGCAAGACCGCCGGGCAGTTCGAGGCCGAGATCTGGGTGCGCAAGAACGGCACCGCGGTCTCGGGCCGCTCGATCATGGGGCTGATGATGCTGGCCGCCGCGTCCGGCACGCTGATCGAGATCACCGCCACCGGACCCGACGCGGCGGCCGCGGTCGAGACGCTGGCCCGCCTGATCGAATGCAAGTTCGATGAGGACTGACGGGAGCCCGGGAGCGCACGAACAGAGGCTGTCGGGGATCGGCGTTTCGCCGGGGATTGCGATTGGCCCGGCTTATATCGGCGACCGCGGCGACCTGCCGGTCGCGGAGACCCAGATCCGCGAAGGCGACATCGAAGCCGAGCGCAATCGCTTCGCCGAGGCCGTCGCGACCTCGACCAAGCAGCTGCGCAAGCTGAAGATGCGGGCGACGGCCTTGCCCGGCTCGGCGGCCGACGAGATCGGCTCGGTGCTCGACGCCCACCTCGCCATGCTGGCCAATTCGCGCCTGTTGCGCGGCGTCCATCAGCGCATTGCCCGCCAGCGCATCAACGCCGAGCGCGCCATCCAGCTCGAGATCGAGGAGATCGCCAAAACCTTTGCGGCGATGCCCGACCCCTATCTCGCGGCGCGCATCGAAGACATCCGCGTCGTCGGCGCGCGGCTCATCCGCAACCTCCTGAAGAAGCCGTATGTCGCCTATTCCGGGCTCAGCGGCGGCGCGATCGTACTCGCCGAGGAGGTGACGCCGGGCGACATCGCGCTGATGGATCCGCGCCATATAGGCGGCTTCGTCACCGAATACGGCGGCCCCGACAGCCACACCGCGATCATGGCGCGCGCCCTCGGGCTGCCGGCGGTGTTCGGCGTCTCCGGCATCACGGAGCGGGTGCGCAGCGACGGGCAGGTCGTGGTCGACGGCGGCGCCGGCGTCGTCATCATCGATCCCGGGGCTGATACGCTCGCGGAGTATCGCGAACGCCACGAGCAGCTGGCGCGCGAGCGCCGCCAGTTCGGCCGGCTGCGGCGGCTGCCCGCTGTCACCCGCGACGGCATCGAGATCCGCCTCGAAGCCAATCTCGAACTGCCGGTCGAACTCGACCAGGCGACTGCCAACGGCGCGATGGGCCTCGGTCTTGTGCGCACCGAATTCCTCTATATGAACCGCGAGGACCTGCCGAGCGAGGACGAGCAGTACGAGTTCTTTGCCAGCCTGGTGCGCGGCATGGACGGACGCCCGGTGACGCTGCGCACGCTCGACGTCGGCGGCGACAAATTGCCCGAGGCGCTGGCGCATTACGCCGCCGCCGACACCGCCAACCCGGCCTTGGGGCTGCGAGCCATCCGCCTGTCGCTGCGCGAGCGCCGGCTGCTCGACACGCAGCTCGCCGCGATGTTGCGCGCCGCTCGGCACGGCCCGGTGCGCATCCTGTTGCCCATGATCTCGACGGTCGACGAGATCCAGCGCGCCCGCGAGGCGCTCGAACAGACGGCGCGCCGGCTGCGCCGCCGCGGCGTGACCTTGCCCGACGACTTGCCGCCGCTCGGCGCGATGATCGAGGTGCCGGGGGCGGCGCTGGCTGCCGATGCGCTGGCCGGAGAAGCCGATTTCTTCTCGGTCGGCACCAACGATTTGACGCAGTACACGCTGGCGATCGACCGCACCGACGAGCAGGTCGCCTATCTCTACAACCCGCTGCACCCGGCCGTGTTGCGGCTGATCCAGTTCGCCGTCGAGGCGGCGGCGCGGCGCCACATCCCGGTCAGCGTCTGCGGCGAGATGGCGGGCGAGCCGCGCTACGCCGCCCTGCTCTTGGGACTGGGCTTGCGCGAATTGTCGATGACGCCGCAGCACATCCCGCAGGTGAAGCAGCGCATCCGCAGCCTCGACATGGTGGCCGCCACCCGCCGCGCCCGCGCCATCATGGACCAGGCCGACCCCGACCGCATCGGTGCCCTGCTCGACGATTTCAACGCGACGGCGGAGCCGGCCTGAAGTCCTGCATCAGACGGCACTGCGCTTGAGCACCTGACCCCCGAATGCCTGGGCGAACGCCCTCGCCTGTTGTTCCTCTTGAAAATCGACGCGACATATGTTTGCGCCGGGAACTTGCCTGAAACCAATTACCTGGAGCTTGGCATGATCGAGCCAGGTTCGCATCTGGCTCAGCTCATGGGCCAAATTTTCAACGTCGACAGCTACTTCAACAATGTAAAGCATTCGCTCCCTCGTCCCCGCTGGAGGCGTCGCGGGAAGCCAGATCTTTCTCCTCAACCTCCAGTTGTTGCGCCATGTGCTGTAGCTCGAGTGCTATATCCGGGGCGCGCTCGGCAACCCGACGCAGCTCGATTGCGGCCAATCGCAAAAAAGTGCGTGTGCTCTGCATCCGCTGCACCAGTTCGAGCACCATCGGTCTGGGCTGCCCCGGCTCAATCACGACTCGCGCCTCCTCGTGAAATGACTTCTCGACGGCGGCTACAGGGCGCGGCAGTTGCCGCCGCTACGCCGCGCCTCCGCCATCCGACCCATTCCAAATTCAGCGCCGGGCGTCCATGCCGGACGAGCGGGCTAGAGCCTCGGCTTCCTGATCAAGAATATTCGCAATGTCGTGGTAACTCTTCGCCTTTTCGGCATCTTGCCTGGACTTAGCGCGCTCTCTATAATGACCGGCGCGCTGGCGCAATTCCCGTGCCCTTGGCACTAGATCCAATACCAACTTATACTCCAAGTCTTCTTGCATCGTTTGATAATCCTTATCAATATTGATGGTACGCCGGCTCAGGTTGCAGCTCTGGCTCATTAACCAAGGTTGAACCGCCACGACACATAGTCCCAATACGTCAAGCGCGGGCGCTTGGATTGGTCGCCAATGCCAATAATTCTCCTCCCCTGCATCGCCGCATGGGAGAGGTGGAGAGCGAAGCGAGCTGGGACGCGCGGAGGAAGATCAGGCTGATGGGAGATCGGCTGATCGTTCCGTGCGGTGGCGCCGCTATGGGCGCGCCATGGGCGACCCTTCGGGCCGCTTCAGCTAAGCGTATCCGCGGTGCTGGTGACGAGCACGCAGGT
>JBLMXS010000493.1:0-10967 GCA_050257895.1 Thiohalocapsa sp. | reverse complement strand
AGACCCGCCCCTTCCGCCGCACGACGCGGCAGTTCTTGTCACGCTTCTTCAATGTCTTCAACGAATTGGCGATCTTCATGGCCCGCACCCTCGACAAGGCGCGGAAGATAGGGAGCAAGAGGAGCGAAGTCAACCGCGCGGCCGCCATTCATCCTTCCAGACGCGCCGCCGGCTCCGCGGGCCAACGCTTCTCAGGATGAGGAACCGCTCGAGGAATAACAAACCAACCCCTCATGCTGAGGAGGCCTGTCCAGCACGCCATGTCGAAGCACGAAGCACGCCCGCTTCAAATGTGGATGGCGTGGCCGGCGACGGCGAGGGCGGCTTCCTTGACCGCCTCGCTCAGGGTCGGGTGGGCGTGGCAGGTGCGCGCGATATCCTCGGCCGAGGCGCCGAATTCGAGCGCTAGCGCTGCCTCGGCGATCAGCGTGCCAGCGTCGGGGCCGATGATGTGGACGCCGCGCACCCGGTCGCTCGCCGCCTCGGCGAGGATCTTGACGAAACCGTCGGTGTCGCCGTTGGCGCGGGCCCGCGGATTGGCGCTGAACGGGAATTTCCCAACCCGGTACTCGACGCCTTCAGCCTTCAGCTCCTCCTCGGTCTTGCCGACCGCGGCGACCTCCGGCCAGGTGTAGACCACCGACGGGATGGCGTCGTATGCGACGCGCGTCCGCTGCCCGGCCAGCCGCTCGACGACCGCGATCCCTTCCTCCGACGCCTTGTGCGCCAGCATCGGGCCGCGGATCACGTCGCCGATCGCGTAAATCCCGGCGACATTGGTGGCGAAATCCTCGTTGACCTCGATGCGGCCGGCGCGGTCGCGGCCCACCCCCAGTTCGTCGAGGCCGAGCCCCTCGGCGTATGGCCGTCGCCCGACCGCGACCAGTACGACATCGGCGGCGAGGCTTTCCTGCGGGCCGCCCGCTGCCGGCTCCAGCAGCACGCCCTCATTGCCGATCTGCCCGCCGGAGACCTTGGTGCCGAGCCGGAAGGCGATGCCCGAGCGCGCCAGCAGCCGCTGCAAGGCCGGACCCAGCTCGTGATCCATCCCTGGCAGGATGCGGTCGAGGTATTCGATTATCGTGACCTTGGCGCCGAGCCGCGCCCACACCGAGCCGAGCTCGACGCCGATATAGCCGCCGCCGACCACGGCCAGGTGCTGCGGCACGCGCTCCAGCGCCAAGGCTCCCGTCGACGAGAGGATGCGCTGTTCGTCGACCGCGAGGCCCGGCAGCGGCGCGCTCTCCGACCCGGTGGCGATGACGATGGCGCCGGCTTCGAATTCGGTGTCGGCCGGACCGCCGGGGCCGACGACAACCCGCCCGGGTGCGGCGATGCGCGCCCGGCCCTTCAGCCATTCGACCTTGTTTTTGCGGAACAGGAATTCGACGCCGCGCGTCAACTCCCGCACCACCTTGTCCTTGCGCGCCATCATCGCCGCGAGGTCGAGCGCGACATCGCCGATCCGAATGCCATGCTCGGCGAGGCGGCCGCCGGCCTCGGCGAATTTCTCCGACGATTGCAGCAGCGCCTTCGACGGGATGCAGCCGATATTGAGACAGGTGCCGCCGAGCGTCGTGCGCGCATCGATGCAGGCGGTGCGCATGCCGAGCTGCGCCGCCCGGATCGCCGCGACATAGCCGCCCGGCCCCGCCCCGATCACGACGACGTCATAGCGCTCCGGCATCTAGATAGACCTCCGCATTACCGGCGAAAGCCGGGGCCTACCGATCCACCGCCGAACCGGTTGATAGGCCGACCCCGGCTTGCGCCGGGAACGCGAATGAATCGGTGGCATCGTCAAATCTCGAACAGCAGGCGAGAGGGGTCCTCGACGCCTTCCTTGAGGCGGACGAGAAAGGTCACCGCCTCACGCCCGTCGATGATGCGGTGGTCGTAGGTCAGCGCGACATACATCATCGGGCGGATCTCGATCCGCTCCTCGTCGCCGCCGCCGATCGCCACCGGCCGACGCTCGATCTTGTGCATGCCCAGGATCGCCGATTGCGGCGGGTTGAGGATCGGCGTCGACAAGAGCGAGCCGTAGACGCCGCCGTTGGAGATCGTGAAGGTGCCGCCCGACAAATCCTCGATCGTCAATTTGCCGTCGCGCGCCTTGCCGCCGAGCGCCGCGATTTCCTTCTCGATCTCGGCAAAGCTCTTCACATCGGCGTCGCGCACCACCGGCACCACGAGGCCCTGCCCGGTGCCGACCGCGACGCCGATGTCGTAATGGTTCTTGTAGACGATGTCGTCGCCTTCGATCTCGGCGTTGACGGCCGGCAGCTCTTTCAGCGCGACGATTGCCGCCTTGACGAAGATCGACATGAAGCCGAGCCGCACCCCGTGCTTCTTCTCGAACGCATCGCGCCAGCGCTCGCGCAGTAGGATCGCGCCCGACATGTCGATCTCGTTGAACGTCGTCAGCATCGCCGCGTTCTGCTGCGCCTCCTTGAGGCGCTCGGCGATACGGCGGCGCAGCCGGCTCATGCGCACCCGCATTTCGCGCTCGGCCGCCGGCCGCGGTTGCGATGCGATTTCCGGCGGCGCTGCCGGCCGCACCTGCGCTGCCAGCACATCCGCCTTCGTCAGGCGTCCGCCGGGACCGGTGGGCGCCACGCTAGCGGCATCAACGCCGCTCTCGGCGACCAGCTTGCGCACCGCCGGCCCGGCGCGTTCGAGCGCTGCGGCCGCGCCCGCACCCGTGTCCCGGCTAAACCCGGAGCCACCCTCTCCCGCGGCGCGGGAGAGGGGCTTTTCTTCTCTCTCCCGCACTGCGGGAGAGGGGGGACCAGCCGCGCCAGCGGCTGGTGGGTGAGGGAATGCCGCCGCCGCGCCGTCGGCGATGGTGCCGAGGATCGCGCCGACCGGCACGTTGCTGCCTTCGGCGGCGCGGATCTCGCCGAGGATGCCGGCGGCCGGCGCCGGCACTTCGAGCGTCACCTTGTCGGTTTCCAGTTCGACGACCGGCTCGTCGCGCGCCACCGCCTCGCCCGGCTGTTTCAGCCAGCGCGCGATCGTCGCCTCGGTCACCGATTCGCCGAGCGTCGGAACCCGGATCTCAGTTGGCATATGGACGCCAATCCCTGACTGTCATTGCGCGCGGGGCGAAGCAATCTCGACCGCACAGCACTTATTCGATCGAGATTGCTTCGTCGCTGCGCTCCTCGCAATGCCGTAAAAGCTCACGCCGCCAGCGCGTCGCGCACCAGCTTTGTCTGCTCCTCGACATGCCGCTTGAAGAGGCCGGTTGCGGGCGAGGCGGCCTCGGCGCGGCCGACAAAGCGCGGCCGCTTGCCGGCGCCATCGAGGCCGGCCAGCACCCGCTCGATGCGGCGGTCGACGAAATTCCACGCGCCCATGTTCTGCGGCTCCTCCTGGCACCACACGATCTCGGCGTTCTTGTAACGCGCCAGGACCTTGCCGAGGCTGGTGAACGGGAACGGGTAGAGCTGCTCGATCCGCACCAGCGCGACGTGCCCATGGTCCTTGGCGTCCCGGCTCTTGGCGCGCGCCTTCAACAGATCGAAGTACACCTTGCCGCTGCACAGCACGACGCGGCGCACTTGGTCGTCCGGGGCGATGGCCTCGGTTTCGTCGATGACGCGGTGGAACATCGTGCCCGGCCCCATCGCCGCCAAGGGCGACGCCACCTCGCGCGCCCGCAGCAGCGATTTCGGCGTCACGATCACCAAGGGCTTGCGGAATTTGCGGCGGATCTGGCGCCGCAACGAATGGAAATAATTAGCCGCGGTGGTGATATTGCAGACCTGCATGTTGTCCTCGGCGCACAGTTGCAGGTAGCGCTCGAGCCGCGCCGAGGAATGCTCCGGCCCCTGCCCCTCGTAGCCGTGCGGCAGCAAGAGGACGAGCCCGCTCATGCGCAGCCACTTGACCTCGCCCGACGACAGGAACTGGTCGATGATCACCTGTGCGCCGTTGGCGAAATCGCCGAACTGCGCCTCCCAGACCACCAGCGTCTTGGGGTCGGCGAGGCTGTAGCCGTATTCGAAGCCGACGACGGCGGCTTCCGACAGCGGGCTGTCGATGATGTCGAAGCGCGCCTGCCCGTCCTTGACGTGGTTGATCGGGATATAGCGCTCCTCGCTCTCCTGGTCGACCAGCACCGCGTGGCGGTGCGAGAAGGTGCCTCGGCCGCTGTCCTGGCCGGACATGCGGACATGCGTTCCCTCCGCGCACAGCGTGCCGATCGCCAGCGCCTCCGCCATTGCCCAGTCGATCCCCTCGCCGGCCTCGATCGCGGCGCGCTTCGCCTCGAGCTGGCGGGCGACCTTGCGGTTGAGGTGGAACCCTTCCGGCACCGTGACGAGGCCATGGCCGATCTC
The DNA here is from genome assembly GCA_050257895.1 of Thiohalocapsa sp. GTDB lineage: Bacteria > Pseudomonadota > Alphaproteobacteria > ATCC43930 > CGMCC-115725 > DATARH01. The sequence goes on along the minus strand of JBLMXS010000493.1, from coordinate 6,621 downwards.
GCGCAATACCTCGAGCGGCACGGCGGTTTCGCCGCGGCGGTCGTCGTCGGGGGCAGGTTCGAGCCCCGCCCAGGCGCCTTCGAGCCAATCGGCCTTGTTGGGGCGATAGTTCTCGGCGGCGGCGAACTGGCTTTCGAGATCGGCGACAAAGCCGCTCGCCAGCGCGTCGACCTCCTCCTGCGTCAGCACGCCCTCGGCGACGAGGCGCTCGGCGTAGCCCTGGCGCGTCGTCGGGTGGCGGGCGATGGCGCGGTACATCAAGGGCTGCGTGAAGGCCGGCTCGTCGGCCTCGTTGTGGCCGTGGCGGCGATAGCAGAACAGGTCGATGACAACATCCTTGTTGAACCGCTGGCGGTATTCGACCGCCGCCCGCGCCACCGCGATCACCGCCTCGGGATCGTCGCCGTTGACGTGGAAGATCGGCGCCTGGATGCCCTTGGCGACATCCGACGGGTAGGGGCTGGAGCGCGCAAAGGACGGCGCCGTCGTAAAGCCGATCTGGTTGTTGACGATGATGTGGATCGTGCCGCCGGTGCGGAAGCCGCGCAGATCCGACAACTCCAGCGATTCGGCGACAAGGCCCTGGCCGGCGAAGGCGGCGTCGCCGTGCATCAGGATGCCGACGACCTCTTTGCGCTCGCTGTCGCCGCGCTGGTGCTGCTTGGCGCGCACCTTGCCGAGCACCACCGGGTTGACCGCTTCCAGATGCGACGGGTTGGCGGCGAGCGAGAGGTGCACGCTCCTGCCGCCGATGTCACGGTCGCCCGAGGTGCCGAGGTGATACTTGACGTCCCCCGAGCCGTGGACGTCGTCCGGGTTTGCCGCCTGGCCCTGGAATTCCGAGAAGATTGCGGCGTAGGGCTTGCCCATGAAATTGGCCAGCACGTTGAGCCGGCCGCGATGCGGCATGCCGAGGACGAATTCGGCAACGCCCAATTCGGCGCCGCGCCGCAGGATCGCCTCCAGGGCCGGCATCAGCGACTCGGCGCCCTCGATGCCGAAGCGCTTGGTGCCGGTGTAGCGGCGGTCGAGAAAGCGCTCGAAGGTCTCGGCCACGGTCAGGACGCGCAACACCTCCTTTTTCGCCGCCGGCGTCAGCGACGGCCGCTCCAGCGTCTCGAATCTCTGCTGGATCCACTGGCGCTCGGCGAGCACCTGGATATGCATGTACTCGACGCCGATGCGGCCGCAATACATCTGACGCAACAGGACGATGATCTCGCGCAGCGGCGCGCGTTCGACGCCCAGCACGTGGTTGATGAAGATCTCGCGGTCGAGGTCGGCTTCGGCGAAGCCGTAGGTGCGGTAGTCGAGCTCGGGGTGGTGGCCGCGCTCGGCCAGCTGCAGTGGGTCGAGATCGGCCTCGAGATGGCCGCGTACGCGATAGGCGCGGATCAGCTGCAGCGCGCGGATCGAATCGGCCGCGGCGGCATCGATCGCGGTGTTGTCGAACGCCTTGGCCGCCGCCGCCGTGCTGCCGTTGGGGCTGCGGGCGGGGCTGCCGTTGGGTCGGGGCTGCGCTGCCCACACCGGCCGCATGCGTTCGGCCGTCACCGCCGCCGCGTCATCGCCGATGCCGGCGAAGAATTGCCGCCAGCTTGCGTCGACGCTCTCGGGGTCGTCGAGAAACCGCGCGTACAGCTCGGCAATGAACTCGGCATTGCTGCCGGAAAGAAAACTCGTGCGCTCGATCTCGCTCATCAGCCCAGGCAACCGGTTGCAGAGGATGCGACATGGCGGTCGCGGCGGCGGTGGGCAATCCTCGCAGTGGATGCCGGACCGCGCCGGTATGACAATATGGGGTGGCGGTTAAGGAAATCCGCTCGGAATTGCCGCCCTCGCCGCTGTGATGTGCCGCTATTTGCGTTTTTCGCGGGTGGCGTCGATCAGCTGCTTCAGCGTTTCGAGGCTGACCGCTCCCGGCACGATCTCGTCGCCGATGACAAAGCCCGGCGTGCCGCGGATATCGAGGGCCTGCGCGAGGTCGAAATCGGCCTTGAGCGTGCGCTCGATCTCCGGCGCCGTCATGTCGCGCTTCAGCCGCTCGACGTCGAGCCCCACCGCACTCGCGGTCTGGTACACCGCCGCCTCGTCGAAATGGCCTTTGAGCGCCATCAGCGCGCGGTGCATCGCCTCGTACTTGCCCTGCTTGCGCGCCGCCAGCGCGGCCTTTGCCGCCGTCACCGAATCCGGCCCCAGCACCGGGAATTCTTTGTAGACGAAGCGCAATTTGCGGTCCTGCTTCAGCAGCGCCTCGAGCGCCGGCTCGACCTGCTTGCAGTAGGGGCAGCGGTAATCGAAGAACTCGACCAGGGTCACGTCGCCTTCGGGGTTGCCGGCGGTGGGCGAGGCTGGGTTGTCGAAGATCTCCTTGTGGCGCGACACCAGCGCCTTCGCCGCCTGCTCGCGCGACTGCGTCTTCAGCTTGTCCTCGGCGGACTGCAGCACGTCGAGCAGCAGCTCGGGGTTGTTCGTCAGGTAGTTCTTGATGATGCCCTCGATCTCCCGGCGCTGATCGTCGTTGAACCCAGCCGCGCTCGCCGCCATCGGCGCCAGCGCCGCCACGGCGGCGAGCCCCAGCGCCATCAGCGCAATCATCGATAAGGGTTGTCGCGGGGCGGCTCCCCTCGACCCGGACACGGAGGGCGATCGGCGGGCGCGTGGCGGCATGGTGCTTGAAACTCCTCTGGCGGGGCGGCGGGCGACGGTCAATCCTCGCCCTGTCGCGCCTCGCGGTGAATCTCCTCCGCCCGCCCGTAGCCGGCGACATTGCGGGCCAGCAGATGCATCGCGCGGTCGGACTGTTGCAGGGCATCCTTTTTCTTGCCGCTGGCGAGAGCCTCCTCGGCCAGCGACAGCGCCGCCATCCCCATCTGCCGGTCGCGCCCGTAGGCGACGGCGAGGAAATGCCAGACCTCGCTGTCGCGCCCTTCCTCGCGGCTGGCGTCGTTGAGATAGGCGATGGCGCGCTTGTTGAGCGCCGGATCGCCGGTCTCGATATAGGTCTGCGACAGCGAAATCCGCAGCAACGGCGATGACGGCGCGAGCCGCACCGCCTCCTCGTACGGCCCGATCGCCTCGCTTGTATGGCCGTTCTCGAACAGCATCTGACCCTTCAGCTCGCGGTAATAGGGGTTGCGCGGAAACTGGCGGATCAGCCCGTCGACCAGCGGCAGGGCGTGGGCGAGATCGGGGATCCGGTAATACGCAATGGCGCGGGCATACCGGGCGACGGTTGAGGTGTCGCTGTCCGGATAGGCGGCGAGCGTCGTCTTCGGCGGATCGAGGAAGGCGTGCAATTTGGCCTTGATGACCCGCAGCAATTCGACCGCTGCCGGCGAATCCTGGGCGTTGGAGCAGCGGGCCGTCTGCACATGGTCGCGCAGATATTCGATGCGCTGCGCCGTCAGCGGATGCGTCCGCGCCCAGGCGTCGCCGCGGTCGCCGGCCAGCATCTCGTTGCTCTGGAGGATCTCGAAAAAACGCAACAGGCCGCGCGCCGACTGGCAGGAGCGGTCGAGGAAGTTCATCGCCGCATGGTCGGCGGTCGCCTCCTGGGCGATCGAGAATTGCAGGAAGGAGCGCTGGGCGACGCCGGCCGCCCCCAGCAGCGGCGCGCCGCTGTGGCCGGCATAGGCGGCGCCGGCGGCGGCCACCATCGCGATGATCCCGGCGATGCTGGCGTTCTTCATCGCCTCTTTCGAGCGCAGCACATGGCCGCCGGCGATGTGCCCGGTTTCGTGCGCGATGACGCCGATCAGCTGGTTCGGGGTCTCGGCCCGCTCGATGAGGCCGGTGTTGATAAAGATCGCCTGGCCGCCCGCGACGAAGGAATTGATCCGCTTGTCGTTGATCAGGTAGATGCCGACATCCGCCGGCTCCAGCCCGGCGGCGCGCCAGATCGGCGCCGCCAGCGTGCGGATGTCGTTCTCGATCTCGGCGTCGCGGATCGCATTCGCCGCCGCTGCCGCATTGGCAAGCGGCACCGCCGCGACGCCGGCCGCCAGCGCCAGCGCCCCCACCCATTGCCTGACCCGCCGCCTCACCGTCGCCGCCTGTATCGGGTTGCCGTCACGATGGCGCCGCAGGTACGGGCGAATTACGGCAATGGCGCGGCAAGCCCGGCAGCTAGGACTGCATCAGCCGCTGCCACCAGCCGCGGCGCGGATTGGCCGGCTTTTCGGTCACCGTCAGGACATTCTCGTCGCGCCGCGGCGGCGCAGGGGCTGGGTCCGGTGCGGCCGCCGACTCCGATGCCGGCTCCGACTCCGGCTGCGGCTCCGGACCGTTCGGCCTCTCTGCCGCGACGGCAAATGCCGGCGGAGAGGCGTCGGCGATCGATTCGGGTGCGGCCGGCGGCGTTTCGCGGCCCTCCAGTTCGCGCTCGAAGGGGCTGTCAAACGGGATGCCTTCCTCGCGCTCGCCGGTGGGCGCCGCCTCGGGCTGCGGCTCCGGCGTCGTCGCCGCCGCGCCATCGTCGCGCAGGGACCGCGTCGCGGCGTAGGGTTCGCCGGCAAACGGCGCCAGCGCCGCGGTCTCGACACCGGAATCGGTGGCCCAAGCCGCCGGCTCCGGCCCGATGTCGGCCTCCTCGATCCCCGACGGATGCTCGGCCTGCGGGATCACCTCGATGGTCTCGGCCGCCGCTGCCAGCTGCATCTCGCCGCCAGTTTCGCCGCTCGGCTCGGCACTCGGCTCGCCCTCCTCGCGGCGCGGCCGGGTGCGGCCCCCGCGCCGCCCGCGACGGCGGCGGCGCCGTTCGGCCTCGGCCTCGCGCTCGCTCTCGTCCTCCTCACTCGCGTCCTCGGCCACGCCGGCTTCGCCGTCGGCAGCGGCGGCGGCTTCCTCGCGGGGTGGCGCCGGACGCGCCTCGCGCCCCTCGTCCGAACGCCGGCGACGCCGGCGGCGGCGGCGGCGGCCGCGCTCCTCCTCGCCGTCCGGCTCGGCGGCGGCAGGTTCGGGCCGTTCGGCGACATCGAGAGCTTCCTCGTCGAGCGCCTCCTCGTCCTCGTCGTCCTCCGGCACGATCGGCGCCTGGATCGCGCGCAGCGGCGGCGCCTCGCCGGCCTCGTAGGCGCGCAGCCGCTCCAGCCGGAAGCTCGGCGGGATCAGCGAATCGTCGCGCGCGACAACCACCTTGATGGCGTAGCGCGTCTCGATCTGGTTCACCGATTCCCGTTTCTGGTTGAGGATGTAGAGCGCGACATTGGTCGGCACGTAGACGCAGATCTCGGCCGAGCGGCGGCGGATGCCCTCCTCCTCGATTGAGCGCAGCACATAGAGCGCGGTCGATTCGACCGAGCGGATGAAGCCGGTGCCGCCGCAATGCGGGCAGGGCTGCGTCGAGGTTTCGGCGAGGGACGGACGCAGCCGTTGGCGCGACATCTCCAACAGGCCGAATGGGCTGATGCGGCCGACCTGGATGCGGGCGCGATCGTTCTTCAGTGCCTCCTTCATGCGGCGCTCGACCGCCACCTGGTTGCGGTGCTCCTCCATGTCGATGAAGTCGATGACGATAAGGCCCGCGAGGTCGCGCAGCCGCAATTGCCGGGCAATCTCGTCGGCGGCTTCGAGGTTGGTCCGGAGCGCAGTCTCCTCGATGTTGCGCTCGCGCGTCGAGCGGCCGGAATTGACGTCGATCGCAACCAGCGCCTCGGTTTGGTTGATGACGATGTAGGCGCCGGAGCGCAGTTGCGCGACCGGCGAGTGGATCGCGTCGATCTGGCTCTCGACCTGGAAGCGCTGGAACAGCGGCACCTGCGGGTCGCGATAGGGCTGCACGCGCTTGGCATGGCTCGGCATCAGCGTGCGCATGAAGGCCTTGGCGGTCTTGTAGCCTTCCTCGCCCTCGACCAGCACCTCGTCGATGTCGCGCGTGTAGAGGTCGCGGATCGACCGCTTGATCAGATTGCCTTCCTCGTAGATCAGCGCCGGCGCCGTCGATTTCAGCGTCAGGTCGCGGATCTCGTTCCACAGCCGCAACAGGTATTCGTAGTCGCGCTTGATCTCGGCCTTCGAGCGCTCGGCGCCGGCGGTGCGGACGATGACCCCCATGCCCTCGGGGATGTCGAGCTCTTCAAGGATCTCCTTCAGCCGCCGGCGGTCCGACAGGCTGTTGATCTTGCGCGAGACGCCGCCGCCGCGGTTGGTGTTGGGCATCAGCACGCAGTAGCGCCCGGCGAGCGACAAATACGTCGTCAGCGCCGCGCCCTTGTTGCCGCGCTCCTCCTTGGCGACCTGCACCAGCATGATCTGGCGCCGCTTGATCACCTCCTGGATCTTGTAGTGGCGGCTCGAATGCGAGCGGCGGCGCTCGGCGTCGGCCTCCTCGACCTCCTCTACCTCGTCGCCGCCGAGCGTTTCGACGCTCTCGGCCTCGCCGTTGTCGTTGCCGTTGCCCATCTCGATCGGCTCGCCGACCTCGATCGCCAGCAGCGATTCCTCGGCCGCCCGCAGAGCCATCGGCGGACCGTCGACCGCGCCATCGCCATCGACTTCCCGATCGCCTTCGCGCCGGGCGGCGTCCAGGCTGCTCCCGGCCACCCCGCCATCGCTGGCGGCGTCGATCTCCCGGTCGATCCCCGCCTCGATCCCCGTGTCGATCCCCGTGTCGATCCCCGT
>JBLMXS010000492.1:0-3535 GCA_050257895.1 Thiohalocapsa sp. | reverse complement strand
CGCTCCAATTCCTGCTCGTAGATCCCCCTCTCGATGAAGATGCGGCGATCGACGAGGCCCCGTTCGACATCGACCAGCGGACGATCCATAGCAACCCTCTCTCGCGCAACGTCTGCCGATTATAGCACAATGCGGCAACGCGGCGGCACGCCGCCTGACCCGGGCCGATGGCGGAGCTCAGGGCCTTCCCGATGACGGTGACGGACGCCGCCACGCCGGTTGCGGCGCGCGCACCAAGCGTGCGATGGTGCCCCGATCAACACGCCGACGGGAGGAAATCATGGCGCATTACATGCTGGTCAGCTTCAAGACCTGCCCCTGGGTGCAGCGCTCGGCGATCCTGCTGCGCGAAAAGAACACGCCGTTCGAGTTTCGCCACATCGAGAGCGACAACCGGCCCGACTGGTTCCTCGCGATCTCGCCGCACAAGAAGGTGCCGGTGCTGCAGATCGACAACGGGCCGGTGCTGTTCGAGTCGAGCGCGATCAACGAATACCTCGACGAGATGGTCAGCCCGCAGCTGCACCCAGCGGACCCGATCCAGCGCGCCATCAACCGCGCCTGGACCGATTACGTGCCGACTTTCGCCTCGAACGTCACCGGCTGCGCCTACGCCAAGACCGAGGCCGACTACAACGCCGCGATCGCCAAGATCCCCGACACCTTCGACCGCATCGAGAAGGCGCTCGCAAAACAGGGCAGCGGCCCGTTGTTCAACGGCGCGCAATATTCGCTGGTTGACGCCGCCTATGCGCCGTTCCTGCAGCGCTACGTCTTCCTCGATCGGATCAAGAAGATTGGCCTCATGGAGAAGTACCCGCGCCTCAAGGCTTGGACCGATGCGCTGATGGCGCGGCCGTCGACGCATTCCTTCCCGGAAGCCGAGTTCGAGGCGATGTATCGCGAGAACCTCAGGAAGCGCGGCAGCTTCCTGTCGCAATTCGTCGAGCCGCCGCGCGCCGCCGCGGAATAGCGGTCCCAGTAATCGGTGACGCAGCCGATGGCCGGGCTCGCACCCGGCCATCGCCATTTGCGGCCCTATTGCTGCCGTCCCGGCTTCCCTTAAACTGCGCCGGCAATGCACAGTCGCCGTGACCTGTTTCCGCCGATCGAGCCTTATCGCGCCGGGCATATCGGGCTCGACCCGCGCCATCGCATGTACTGGGAGGAGAGCGGCAACCCGCACGGGCCGGCGATCCTGTTTCTGCACGGCGGCCCGGGGGCCGGCGCAACGGCAGCACATCGGCGGTTTTTCGATCCGGCGCACTGGCGCATCGTAATCTTCGACCAGCGCGGCAGCGGCCGTTCGACACCGCTCGCCGCGGTTGAGGACAATTCGCCGGCCCATCTCGTCGCCGACATCGAGCGGCTGCGGCAGGAATTGGGGATTGCGCGCTGGGCGGTGTTCGGCGGCTCGTGGGGCTCGACGCTGGCGCTGCATTATGCCGAGACCCATCCCGAACGGGTGTGCGGCCTCATCCTGCGCGGCGTCTTCCTGTGCCGCGCGGGCGAGATCGACTGGTTCCTCTACGGCATGCGCACCGTCTTCCCGGAGGCGTGGCGCAGCTTTGTCGGCTTCCTGCCGGAGGGCGAGCGCGGCGACCTGCTCGCCGCCTATTATCGTCGCCTCACCGACCCCGATCCGCGCATCCACATGCCGGCTGCGCGCGCCTGGAGCGTCTACGAAGGCGCCTGCTCGACGCTGTTGCCCAATCCCGAGACGGTGGCGGCGTTCGGCGAGGACCGTTTAGCGCTCGGGCTGGCGCGCATCGAGGCGCATTACTTCACCCATCACCTGTTCCCGCCCGCCGAGGATCTGGTTGCCGGCATCGCGCGCATCCGGCATCTGCCGGCGGTTATCGTGCAGGGCCGCTACGACATGGTGTGCCCGATCCGCAGCGCCGACGAGTTGGTGCGCGCCTGGCCCGAAGCCGATTACGTCATCGTCCGCGACGCCGGCCACTCGGCGATGGAACCCGGCATCCGCGAACAGCTGGTCCTCGCGACCGAACGCGCCAAGCGCTGGTAAGTGTGCTGGTCATTGGCGTGCCGGGCGCCGTCCCGGTAATGTCGCGGGATGCCTGGGCGGGAGGATCTGGCGGAATACCAGCGGCTGGCAGAGCCGTATGACCGCGTCGTCATCTCGCCATGGCTCGAAGCGCTGATCCGACAATACAAGCGCGCTGCTCCGGCGCGTCGCCGGCGCTGGCCGATCGGCGCGGCGTTGTTGGCGGTGCTGGGCATGCTGTCGCCATACCTGCTGCGGCTCGACGCTGCGGCGTACCCGGCCGATCCGGAGAAGCGTCAGGCGCTCGATATCTGCGCCCGCGCCGACCCGACCTTCCTGCGTTTCCTCGCCAGCGACCGGGAAAGCTGCTACCGCCGGCTCCCTGCGCCCGGGGCCGCTACGGACCCCGAGCCTCGCCGCTGACACGCCGCCGCCCGCAGCGCAAATGGCGACCGCGTCTCCTGAAGCAATCCCTCTAACCGCGATACCCTCATTCAGCGTCAAGCCCGGCCATGACGGTGTCATTGGTGATTTCATTTGAACGAAGCTCTAAAGAGCCTCCAGCGCCGCGATGACGGCGCGGTCGACGAGGATTCCCTCGATCCGCCGGCGCTCGCGCTCGCGGAAGGAGCGCTGCGAAGGGATGCGGATCTCGTCGACCTCAGGCTGGCGCGGCGTCGCCTGGATCGCGGTCACCAGCTCGCTCATCCGGGCAGCGAAATCATTGTCGGGCAGCATCGCCGCCGGGTCGACGACGAGAAACAGGAAGCCGTAATTCTGCACCTTGCCGTGCGGCAATGCGGCGCCCGCGAGGAGACCCAGCGCCTGGATCGCGAACGACAACCCGTAGCCCTTGTGGCCGCCCCACGGTGCGACGCCGCCGGCAGCGGCGGCCCGCGCATCGCACGTCGGGTTGCCGTCGGCGTCGAACGCGAGGCCCGCCGGCAAGGCCTCGCCGGTCTCGGCGCTGAGCAACACTTCGCCCCACATCAACGAGGCGGTGCCGATGTCGTAGATGACCGGCCCCTCCAATGACGGAAAGCCGAAGGCGATCGGGTTGGTGCCGAGCGCCGGCCTGCGGCCGCCCGGCGGCACCACGTGCGGCGCGCCGCTGGCGGTGTGCAGCCCGACCAGCCCGGCGTCGACGATCCGCTCCAGGTAATAGGCATTGCGGCCGCTGTAATAGCTGTTGCAGATGCCGACCGAGGCGATGCCGGCCGCCTTCGCCTTGGCGATCGCGATCTGCATGCCGCGATAGACGGCGACGTAGCCGACATTGTTGCCGCCGTCGACGAGCGCCGAGACCGGCGTCTCGTGGAGCACCGTGACCGGCGTGTGCACGGCGCCGGTCTTGGCGTCGCGGGCGATCGCCAGGATCCGCGGCAGCCCGGCGAAGCGGTAGCCGCACAGCGAATTGTCGATCAGCTGGTCGACGACGATCTGCGCCTCTTCGGCTGGGAAGCCGAGGCGGGCGAGGGCGCGCAGCCCGAGCTGGGTGGCCTCGGCAACGTCGAGGCGGCGCGCGTC
>JBLMXS010000491.1:0-2685 GCA_050257895.1 Thiohalocapsa sp. | reverse complement strand
CCCGACGGGTTAGGGTCTGGCGCCATCTTAGACACAGAACGGCGGATCGCGTCAGCCGCTCCGCCCGATAGCGGAGACATCGAATGGCAGACGATCCCAGGCTCTTCTACGAGCACCACGTCTTCATGTGCACCAACACGCGCACCGAAGGGCATCCGCGCGGCTCCTGCGCCGCCCGCGCCATGCCGGCCGGCGGCGTCGAGAAGCTGCGCGGCTACATGCGCGAGAAAGCCAAGCAGCTGGGGATCGAGAGCATCCGCTGCAACGCCGCCGGCTGCCTCGACCGCTGCGAGTTCGGCCCCAATCTGGTGATCTACCCTGAGGGAGTCTGGTACCACTACGAGAACCAGCAGGACCTCGACGAGATCCTCGAAGTCCACGTCAAGAACGGCGGCCGCGTCGAGCGGCTGATGCTGCAGCCCGACCAGCTGCCGCCGAAGCACTGATCCGCGTTATTGGCGGCGCCGGGATTGCTTCGCTGCGCTCGCAATGACACCTGAGCGCACGTCATTGCGAGGAGCCCCCGGGTCGGTACGAAGTGCCGCCCGAGGGTGAACTCCGCGACGAAACAATCCCGAGCAGCAGGACCGCGGGCGTCCCGCCCGCATGCGGACCAGAGGCCCGCGGTCCCAGAAGATACTATATATGCACCGGCGACGGCGCCGGGCCGAGCCGCGATCGCGATTGTCCGCATCTCGGGCCCGCAGGCGGGACCGGCGCTTGCGGCGCTGGCCGGCGGCCTGCCGCCGCCGCGCCGGGCGCGGCACGTGCGGCTGCGCGACCCCGCTTCCGGCGAGGCGCTCGACGACGGGCTGGCGTTGTGGTTTCCCGGGCCGGCCAGCGTTACCGGCGACGACGTCGCGGAATTGCACCTGCATGGCAGCCGCGCCGTGCTGACCGCGGTCATGGCGGCGCTGAGAGGGCAAGGGCTGCGGCTCGCCGAGCCCGGCGAGTTCACCCGCCGCGCCTTTCTCAACGGCAAGCTCGACCTGACGCAGGCGGAAGCCGTCGCCGATCTCGCGGCCGCCGAGACCGAGGCGCAGCGCCATCAGGCCTTGCGCCAGCTCGACGGGCAACTCGGCAGCCTGTACCGCGCGTGGGGCGGGCGGCTGCTGCGCCTGTTGGCGCATCTGGAAGCGGCGATAGACTTCCCCGACGAGGATCTGCCGCCGCAGATCGAGGCGGAGGTCGCGGTCGAGACCCGGGCGCTTGCCGACGACATCGCCCGCCATCTGGCGGACGGCCATCGCGGCGAGCGGCTGCGCGACGGCATCGCGGTGGCGATCTTGGGGCCGCCCAACGCCGGCAAGTCGAGCCTCCTCAACCAGCTCGCGCGGCGCGAGGCGGCGATCACCTCGCCGCTCGCCGGCACGACGCGCGACGTCATCGAGGTGGCGATCGACCTTTCGGGCTACCCGGTCGTGCTGGCCGACACCGCCGGGCTGCGCGACAGCGCCGACCTCATCGAGCAGGAGGGGCTGCGCCGCGCCCTGGCGCGCGCCGAATCGGCCGAACTGCGGCTGTTCGTGTTCGACGCCAGGCGCCCCGAGGACGCCGCCGGCGCCGCGGCATGGCCGGGCCGCGACACGCTCCTCGTCGCCAATAAGATCGACCTGGTGACGGACCGGAGGGCGCTGCCCGCAGACGCGCTCGCAGTCTCAGCGCTGGCCGGCGATGGGATCGTTGACCTGACGGCCGCGCTCGTCTCCTGCATCGCCGACAGCTACGCCGATAACGACAAGGCGGCGTCGCCGCTGCTGCTGACGCGGGCGCGCCACCGCGAGGCGCTGGAGGCCGCCGCAGCATCCCTGCAGCGTTCGCTCGCCGCGCCCTTGCCGGAACTGCGCGCGGAAGACCTGCGCCTCGCCTGGCGCAGCCTCGGCCACATCACCGGCCAGGTCGACGTCGAGGACCTGCTCGACATCATCTTCGCCGATTTCTGCCTCGGCAAGTAGGCGGGGACATCCGCTTTTGTTGGCGCCCTGAGCTCTCCCTGCGCTTTGACATCGGTCGGGCGCGGGGCTAGTTTTTCGGGGTCGGAGGTGTTGAGATGCGCAGGGTGTTGTTTACGGTTGCGGCGCTGTTTTTGTCGGTGAGCGCCTTCAGCGGCGCGGATCCGAGCCCGGACGTCAACCTGTTCGGCGTCCTGTTCCTGTTCTTTGCGTTCATCGCCTGGTTCTGCTGGCAGGATATCGAGGCCGGCTACGCCTATCTCGAAGACCGCGGCCTGCCGCGCGACGAATCGACCGGGGTGATGTCCATCCGCTTCGCGCCGCTCTACCTGCGCGAACTGGTCGGCCGCAAGGGCCGTGGCTGCTAAAGCGGCATCGCGGCAAACCCTGCCGCGTTCAGCGCGGCGCTGGCCGCGCCCGCGGATGGGAGGCGTCATAGACCGCGAGCAGGCGGTCGGTCTCGACGCTGGTGTAGCGCTGCGTCGTCGACAGGCTGGCATGTCCGAGCAGCTCCTGGATCGCCCGCAGGTCGCCGCCGGCAGCCAATAGATGCGTCGCAAAGCTGTGGCGCAGCGCATGCGGCGTCGCGGTCTCGGGCAGCCCAAGGAGATTGCGCAGCTCGCGCATCCGGCGCTGCACCTCCCGCGCCCCGAGCGGGCCGCCGCGGGCGCCGACAAACAGCGGGCCGTCGGCCGTCAGCGCATAGGGGCAGGCGGCGAGATACTCGGCGATC
>JBLMXS010000490.1:0-9079 GCA_050257895.1 Thiohalocapsa sp. | reverse complement strand
AGTGCCGCGGCAGAACTGCTGGCGATGCCGGCGGCTGCGACAAGCGCCGCGATCGCCGTCCCCACCATCGCCCGAAAAAAGTTCAATTTTCGAGCCGCATGCCCTTCTGGACGCCGGGGCGGGCGCCGATCTTTTCGCCCCAGGCCTGCAGATGCCGCAGCCCGGCATTGTCGGGCAGGGCCTTTCGGCCGGCATAGATCGGGTAGATCGCCAGATCGGCGGCGGTGACCTCGTTGCCGGCGAGGAACGGCGTCTCGGCGAGCTGCGCGTCTGCGAAGCGCCACAGATTGACGAACCGGTCCTCATAGAACTTGACCGCCGAATCCGGCACCTTCTCCGGCATGCGCGCGCCCAGGAAGAAGATCGTCTGGTTCACCGAAGCATAGTCCGCCGCCCCTTCGGCGTACCATTGGTAGAGTTTTACGCGCGCCACCGGATCGTGCGGCAGGAACTTGCCGGTCTTCTCGCACAGGTAAAGCATGATCGCCCAGGACTGCGTCACCGTGAGCGGCTTGCCGCCGGGGCCGTCGGGGTCGATCAGCGTGGGGATGCGGCCGGTCGGGTTGAGCTTCAGGTATTCGGGCTTTTTCTGGTCGCCCTGTCCGAGATTGAGGACATGGATCCGGCAATCGACGCCGCACTCGTTGACGGCGATCGCCGCGCGCTGGCCGTTGCCGGTGCCGGCGGTATAGAGCTGCATCTCTGCCATAGCTCATCCTTTCGCTGCTGGGAGGAGCGCATCATAGCGCTGGCGCCTAACAAAGCGAGGGCGGCCGCGACACCCTCACACTACTGCCCCTACCCCGGCCCTCTCCCCGCCCGCGCCGCCCGCGGGGAGAGGGAGAGTAGCGGCGACAGCGTCGTCGGCCCCACGCCCCGCTTGCGGGGAGAGGGAGGGGGCCATCGCGGAAGCGATGGGAGGGTGAGGGGACTACCGCAACTGCCTGATTTTGCCTTTGACAGTCGCGTCCGCGGTGCCTTCGGCCTTGGCCAGCGCAGCCGTCAATGCCGGGCTCGGCCAGGCGGCGGCGGTCGCCTCTTCGTACGCGCGGCAGGCCTGCAGCACGCCGAGGTCGTCCCACAGGGGCCCGGTGACCATCAGGCCGACCGGTAGTCCGTCAGCGGCACCGCAGGGGATGGACGCGGAGGGGTTCTTGGTCAGGTTGAACGCGTAGGTATAGACGACCCAGCTCCAGGAATTGCCGGCGTGCGGCACGTCGTCCTGGCGCGGCTCGGCGTACGGGGCGGGGACCGGCATCGTCGGCGACAGCAGCAGGTCGTAGCGGTCGAAGAACTGCCGCAGAGCGGCGCCGAGCGCGACCCGCTTCTGCGCGGCCTCGACATACTGCTCCTGCGTCACCCTCTCGCCGCGCCGGCACATCGCGACCAGGGCCGGGTCCATCACCGCCACCTGCTGCGGCGTCTGCGCCCGCAGCAAGGCCCAGAAGCCGCCCAGCGCCAGCGTCTCGAAGATCGGCATCGGCGACTCGGCGAACGGATCAGCCGGCTCCACCGCGGCGCCCAGCTCGGCGAACACCCGCCCTGCCGCCTCGACCGCCGCCCGCACCGCCGGCGCGGGCTCGTGATAGCCCAGCGTCGGCGACAACGCGACGCGCTTGCCTTTGAGGGAGCCGTCGCGCACGCGATCACGGTAGGCGACGCCGTCATCTGGCAGGCTGAACCAGTCGCGCGAATCCGGCCCCTTCATCGCATCGAGCATCAGCGCCCCATCGGCCACGGTGCGCGTCAGCGGGCCGGCGTGGGCGACGTCGCCGAAGGCCGAAGGCGGGTAGACCGCGACCCGGCCGAAGGTCGGTTTCAGCCCGAAGATGCCGCAAAACGAGGCGGGGATGCGGATCGAGCCGCCGGCGTCGGTGCCGACCGCCAGCGGGCAGATCCCGGCCAGCACCGCCGCGGCGCTGCCGCCGCTGCTGCCGCCGGGGGTGCGCTCGAGGTCCCAGGGGTTGCGGGTGATTCCGGTCAATGGCGAGTCTGTGGCGCCCTTCCAGCCGAATTCGGGGGTCGTCGTCTTGCCGAGAAACACCGCACCCGCCGCGCGCAGCCGCGCCGTCGTGGGCGCGTCCTCGGTCCACGCCTGGTTCGGGTCGATCGTGCGCGAGCCGACCAGCCGCGGCCAGCCGCGCGTCAATTGCGTGTCCTTGATCGCCAAGGGGATGCCGTCGAGGAAGCCCTGCGGCTCGCCCTTCTGCCAGCGCGCCTCGGAGGCGCGCGCGGCGGCCATGGCGCTCTCCGGGTCGTAGAGGACAAAGGCGTTGAGCGCGCCCTCATACGCCTCTAGCCGCTGCAGCGCCGCCTGCGTCACGGCGACCGGCGAGAGCTGTTTCGCGCGGTAAAGCTCCAAGAGCCGCGTCGCCGGCAGATACGCGATGTCGTCCGTCACGCCTTCCTCCTGGTCCGTGACCCTATCTACTGGGGCGCTGAGGCCGGCCCCTCACCCTGTCCCGCTCCCCGCAAGCGGGGCGAGGGGACGAATTGGCGGCGCCCGTCGCACACTCCGCCTCTCCCCGCTTGAGGGGAGAGGGCCGGGGTGAGGGGCCGGCGGACGACGTTGGCTCAGCCCGCGACGAGCAGCTGCGTCAGCTCCTCGGGCATGCTGAGCATTGGGTAGTGGCCGGTGTCGAGCTCCGCCCACTTGGCGTGAAGACGTTCGGCGGCGCGGCGCTGGTGCGCTTCGCCCGGGTTCTGCGCCCGCCGGCACCACACGACCAGGGTGCCCGGCCATGATTGCGACCAGAACGAGTCGAGCCTGACGCCGTGCTCGTAGATGCCGGCCGGGTGCGGCGTGTAGCGCTCCAAGGCCCAGGCGCGGGTTTGCGGATCGAGGTCGGCGAAGAGGCGCGTTGCGGCGTCCTCCCGCGACGGGCCGCGGGTCAGCCCGCCGGGAACGACGGCCGCGGTCGAGCGGGTGACGATGTCGCCGATCTTCTCGCCGTCGAGCAGCGCCAGCGCATCGATGAAGGCGAGACGGCCGATCCGCTCGCGCATCAGCTCGGCGACACGGCAGACGACCATGCCGCCCGAGCTGGTCCCGACCAGCACGACGTCCTTCAGATCCTCGTAGAACAGCAGCTGCGCGACCTCGTCGGCATGCGTTTCGGTGGTGATGCCCGGCCGCACGCTGCCCTTGCGCTCGCCGCAGCCGTCGAGGCTCGGCGCGTAGACCTTGTGCCCCTGCGCCCGCAGCCGATCCGCGACGCGCTGCCAGATCCAGCCGCCCTGATACGAACCGTGCACCAATACGTATGTCGCCATGTGGTTCTCCCTGGAGCGCGGGCGTCCCGCCCGTATGCGGGCGGTACGGCCGCGGTCCGTTGTCAGTTGCCGCCGGTGACGTCGATCGTGACGCCGGTGACGAAATCGGCGTCGGACGAGGCGAGAAAGCAGATGACCTTGGCCTGGTCGGTCGCCTCGGCGATGCGGCGCAGCGGCGTCTTCTCGATCTCGGCCCGCTGGTCCTCCGGGCTCTGCTGGTTCCAGCGCGGGCGGATGCGCTCGGTAAGGGTGCGGCTCGGCGCGATCGCGTTGATGGTAATCCCGAACGGCCCCAGCTCGAAGGCGAGCTTTCTCGTAAAGGCGATGATGCCGCCCTTGGCGGTGGCGTAGGCGCTCGACGACGAGACGCTCAAGCCCCGGCCGGCGATCGACGACAAATTGACGATCTTGCCGGCACCCTGGCGCTTCATCACCGGCACCACCGCATGCGTGAAGAGGAAGGTGCCGGACAGGTTGAAGTCGAGCAAGGCGCGCCAGTCGTCGAACGACAGCTCGTCGACGGTGGCGTTCGACCTGCCGATGATCGTGCTGCCGCCGACCGCGTTGACCAGGATGTCGATGCGCCCGAAGTCTCGCGCCACCTGCGGCACGAGCGCGTCGACCTGCGCCCGGTCGAGCGCGTCGCACACCCTGCCGTGAGCGCGGCCGCCGGCGGCGCCGATCTCGGCGACGGCGCGCTCGAGCCGCTCCTCGCTGTTGTCGACCACGACGATGGTGGCGCCCTCGGCCGCCATGATGTCGGCGGTGGCGCGACCGATGCCGCTCGCCGCCGCGGTGATCAGCGCCACCTTGCCGTGAAAGCGCATCCTTCCCCCTTTCGTGCCGCAGCCGCGCCGGGCATGCTGCAACCGGCTAGGCGGCAACAGCAGCATGGAGGAACGCCGGATGCAACTCGGGATTCACCTGCCGCAGGCCGGCAGTCAGGCGACGCCGGCGCTGATCCGCCGCCATGCGTTACGGGCGGAGGATCTCGGCCTCAGCGACGTCTGGGTCAGCGAGCACATCATTGTGCCGCGCGCAAGCTTTCCGCGCTCGCCGCTGTTCTACGATCCGATCCTGACACTGACCTGGGTCGCCGCCGTCACCAAGCGGGTGCGGCTCGGCACCAGCGTCATCGTGCTGCCGATGCGCCACCCGCTGCCGCTCGCGAAGGAATTGTCGACCTTGCACAACCTGTCGGAGGGACGGCTGATCCTCGGCGTCGGGGTCGGCTGGCTCGAGGCCGAGTTTGCCGCGCTCGGCGCGCCGTTCCGCGAACGCGGCCGCCGCATGGACGAAGGCATCGCGATGATGAAGGCGGTGTGGTCGCAGGACCCGGTGACGTTCGAGGCGCGGCACATTCCGGCCGAGATCCGTGACATGACGATGCTGCCGCACCCGGTGACGCCGATCCCGATGTGGCACGGCAGCCGCTCCGAGGCCGCGCACCGCCGCACCGTCAGGATCGGCGACGGCTGGCACGGCAGCCAGGTGGACCCCGAACAGGCGAAGGCGGTGGTGGCGCGGCTGCGCCGCGATCGGCCCGAGCCCGAGTTCACGATCTCGGTGCGCGCACATTGGGACGGCAAGGACACCGGGATGATGAAGGAACGGCTCGCCGCCTATGCGGAAGCCGGGGTGCAGCACGTCATGGTTCACCCGCAGGACCGCGAAGTCGACGACTGGGATACCGTGCTCGACGCGGTCGGCCGCCTCGCCGCCGCGTAGAGCGAGATAACAATCTCTTCTCCCGCCGGAACTGCTGTTCGCCGCGTCTTGTTCTACCGTTGACCATCCCCGAGGAGGAGTCCGACGGTCATGATGAACACTACAGTGACGAGCCTGGCCTTCGCGGCCGGATGCACGCTGGCGATGGCGGCGATGCCGGCCGCGCACGCGCAGTACTACCCGGCGCCGGCGCCGCAGCCCTACGCCGCGCCGCCGATGACCAACCAGCTGGTGACCAACGGCCCGCAGGCCAGCCGCGGCGATTACGGTGACTGGTCGGCGCGTCTCAACAACATCGAGAGCGCGCGGTACGATCGCCTGCTCGAGACCAGCCCGGGCTTCCGCATGGCGCGGATGCGCAAGGAATGCGGCCCGATCAGCGATCCGCAGCTGCACTCCCAGTGCATGGCGAGCTTCCAGCAGTACGAGCCGACGATGGTCGGTTCGTCGATGGCGCCGCGGTCTCATTGGCGGCACCACCGGCACTACACCCGCTACGGCTACTAAGCCTTAGCGAGGCTAATGAGAGGCCGTCCCGGCTCACCGGCCGGGGCGGCCTTTCGCTGTTTCAGGCATCGAGCACATAGCGCTCGACGGCAGCGGCGAAGCCGTCCTCGTCGTTCGACAACGTGACCGCCTGCGCGGCGCTTTTGACGGCATCGGAGGCGTTGCCCATCGCGACGCCGAACCCGGCCTCGCGGAACATCTCGAGATCGTTCTCCATGTCGCCGAGCACCAGGATCTGCGAGCGCGCCAGCCCCAGACGGCGGGCCAGCAGGTTGATGAGGCGGCCCTTGTGGATGCCCGGCGGCGTCACGTCGCAGTAATAGGGCTGCGAGCGCGCGACGCTGGCGCGGCCGGCAAGCGGCTCCTGCAGCAGCTGCGTGACGTGCGCCACCAGCGCGTGGTCCTTGCTCGGCCCGACGATCTTGCCGCACGCAGCGAGCTGCGCATCGGTGAATTCCGCCACCACCGTCGGCGGCGCCTGGACGGTGCGGGTCTCGCGGTCGACATGGTCGCCCGCCGGATTGGCGACAACCCACTCATTGCCGACGAACAGCCACGGATCGATGCCGTGGCCACGGAACACGCCGACCGCCTCACGTGCCGCGTCCGCCGGGATCAGCTCCTGCTCGACGACGGTGAGGTCCGGCATGACGATGGCGCCGGCATTGTAGCCACCTAACGGCAGCTGCAGCTGCAAGGGCTCGATCAGCATGCGCAGGCCGAACGGTGGCCGGCTGCTGCAGATCGAGAAAGCGATCCCGGCCGCGTGCAGCCGGCCGACGGCGGCAATGACGGTGGGGGTCAGCACCTTGTCGTGCGTCACCAATGTCCCGTCGACATCACTGACGACCAGCGAGAAACGCGTCATGCGGAAGCTCCGGCAGAAGTTGCGGGTGGATGCAAAATGTCGATGCCGCCCGCCGAGGCGACGACGACGGCCGAGCTGCGGCCGACAAAGAGCCCGTTCTCGACGACCCCGACGGTCATGTTGATCTGCCGTTCCAGCGCGCCCGGATCGGTGATCGCCGCGAACTCGCAGTCGAGGATGAAGTTGCCGCCGTCGGTGACGAAGCTCTGGCCTTCGGTGTGCCGCAGTTCCGGCCGCGCGCCGAGCTTGGCCAGCGCCGCCGCCGTCGCCTGCCAGCCGAATTGCACGACCTCGACCGGCACCGGCATGCCGACGCCGAGCCGGTCGACGAGCTTTTCGTCGTCGACGACAACGATAAACTGTTCGCTCGCCGCGGCGACGATCTTCTCCCGCAGCAAGGCGCCGCCGTGTCCCTTGATCAGGTCGAGGGTGCCGCGGGCGACCTGATCGGCGCCGTCGATCGCGAGATCGATCCGGACATGTTCGGCGAAGTTCGTGAGCGGGATGCCGAGCTGGCGGGCCGATTGCGCGGTGTGCTCGGAGGTCGGCACGGCGACGACACGCAGGCCATCCGCGACCCGAGCCGCCAGGTGGCGGATGACGAAAGCGGCCGTCGAGCCGGTGCCGAGGCCGATCACCATGCCGCTCTCGACGAACTCGATGGCGCGCGCCGCGGCGGCGCTTTTCAGCTGGTCGCGATCCAACCCGGCCCCCCGACTGGCCATCCGCTAGGCGGCTTTCGGCGGTGCCGAGTTGCGGATCGCCGAAATGGCGGCGGCATAGTCCCCGGTGCCGAACACCGCCGAGCCGGCGACGATCGCGTTGGCGCCGGCCTCGATGACCCGCCACGCATTGGCACCGCTCAGCCCGCCGTCGACCTCGATCGTCGTCGCGAGGCCGCGCTCGTTGCACAGATGCCGCAATCGGCGGATCTTCGGCAGCACCGACGGCAGGAATTGCTGCCCGCCGAAGCCAGGATTGACGCTCATCACCAGAACGCTGTCGCACAAATCGAGCACCTCCTCGACCTGTGTCAGCGATGTGCCGGGGTTGAGCACGGCGCCGGCCACCTTCCCGAGCTCGCGGATTTGCGAGAGCGTGCGGTGCAGATGGATCGTCGCACTCTGTTCGCAATGCACCAGGATGTGGTCGGCGCCGGCGGCTGCGAAATCCTCGAGGTAGCGCTCCGGCTCGACGATCATCAGATGCACGTCGAGGGGCTTGGTCGCCACCCGCTTTACCGCCGCGACGACGACCGGCCCGACGGTCAGGTTCGGCACGAAGCGTCCGTCCATGACGTCGACATGGATCCAGTCCGCCCCCGCCGCTTCGACCGCCCGCACCTCCTCGCCGAGCCGGGCAAAATCCGCCGACAGGATCGAGGGCGCGACGATCACCGCGCCAGGCATATCGCTCCGCGCCAAGATTTATCATCCCGGCGCAAGCCGGGATCTCTGCTGGCGGCGCCGCGTCGCGTCAATGATGGATCCCGGCTTTCGCCGGGATGACAAAAAAGGGATTGAGGCAATCCAGACATCAGCTGATCGGTCGCCATTTGCGGCCGCTGCGCGCCAGGAGTTCGTTGGCGGCTTCCGGCCCGGCGGTACCGGCCGGGTAGAATTCGATCGGCACGCTGTTGTCGCCGCGCTGCCACAGATCGAGGACCGGCTGCACCACGGCCCATCCGGCCTCGACGCTGTCGGCGCGCTGGAACAGCATCGCGTCGCCGATCATGCAGTCGTACACCAGCGTTTCGTAGCCGGTGCTCGGCTCGGTGTGGAAATAGTCGCGGTATCTGAAGTCCATGCGCACGCCGCCGAGGTTGATATCGGGGCCCGGCTTCTTGGCGCCGAACTGCAGCGAGATCCCCTCGTCGGGCTGGATCTGCAACGCCAGAACATTGGGCGTCAAGGCGTCGACCGGGGTGTCGCGGAACAGCGCGAACGGCACCTGCTTGAACTGGATCGCGATCTCGGTGGTGCGGCGCGTCATCGACTTGCCGGTGCGCAGGTAGAAC
Source organism: Thiohalocapsa sp. (assembly GCA_050257895.1). Classification (GTDB taxonomy): domain Bacteria; phylum Pseudomonadota; class Alphaproteobacteria; order ATCC43930; family CGMCC-115725; genus DATARH01. The sequence continues at coordinate 686 of JBLMXS010000490.1, read as the reverse complement.
GGCACGCCGGCCCAGCGCCAATTGTCGATGCCGAGCCGCATCGAGACGTAGGTCTCGGTCATGCTGTTGGCGGCGACGCCTTCCTCTTCGCGGTAAGCCTTTACCGGCCGGCCGCGCACGATGCCGGCGGTGTACTGGCCGCGCACCACCCATTTGCGCGCGTCCTCGTCGCTGAGCGGCAGCACCGCTTCCAACACCTTGTCCTTCTCGGTGCGCACCGCGTCGGCCGCGAACGAGTTGGGCGGCTCCATCGCGGTCAGGCTCAACAGCTGGAAGACGTGGTTCGGCACCATGTCGCGCAGTGCGCCCGTCGACTCGTAGAAGGCGGCGCGGCGCTCGACGCCGACCGTCTCGGCGACCGTGATCTGCACGTGGTCGATGTGGTCGCGGTTCCACAGCGGCTCGAAAATGCCGTTGGCGAAGCGCAAGACCATGATGTTCTGGACCGTCTCCTTGCCGAGAAAATGGTCCATCCGATAGATCTGCGGTTCGGCCAGCACCTTGTGCAGCCGCTCGTCGAGGGCGCGCGCCGAGGCGAGATCGGTGCCGAACGGCTTCTCGATGATGATGCGACGCCAGTCGCCGTTTTCCTCCCGCGTCAGCCCGGCCTCGGCCAGCCGCTCGACCACCGGCCCGAACAGCCCCGGTGCGACCGCCAGGTAGAACAAGACATTGCCGCCGGTGCC
>JBLMXS010000489.1:0-3983 GCA_050257895.1 Thiohalocapsa sp. | reverse complement strand
TTCATTGCCGCCCCGCTTTACTCGATCTCGAACACCGCCTCGACTTCGACCGATACGCCAGCGGGCAACGCATTGGTGCCGACCGCGGCGCGGGCATGACGCCCGGCGTCGCCGAGCACCTCGACCATCAGGTCGGACGCGCCGTTGACGATTTGCGGCATCTCGGTGAAATCGGGCGTGCAGTTGACAAACCCGCCGAGCCGCACGATGCGCCGCACCCGGTCGAGGTCGCCGCCGCACGCGACGCGCAGATGCGCCAGGATGTTGAGGGCGCACAGCCGCGCCGCCTGCTGGCCGTCGGCGATCGAGATCCCGCCGCCGAGCTTGCCGACAAAGCGCCGTTCGCCGTTCCACACACAGATCTGCCCGGAAATGACCACGAGCCCGCCGCTCGTCGCGAACGGCACGTAATTGGCGACCGGCGCCGCCGCCTGCGGCAATTCGATGCCGAGCTCGCCGAGCCGCGCCTCGATCCGTCCGCTCATCGCCTGCCCTCCGCCTCTCCTGTTGTGCGAGATTGCGTCCTCGCCGCCCTCATCGCAACGACAATCCCCCGCAGGAACATAGCCGGCCGGCACATTGCACCGGCCGGCGTCAACGCCGGCCACGCGTCGGCGATCCGAACCGCCGCGAAACCGCCGCATTCGCTCCCTAGCAGAGGCCGCATGCGGGCTCTCGCCGGGATTGCGCTCCTCCTTTTCGTGCCGCTCGCCGGCGGCACCGCCGCCGCGGCGACGCTCGGCGAGGCGCAAATCGGCTTCAGCGCCGACCGCGTCCTGGTGATCGACGGCCATCGCTACCAGGGCAAGATCTGGACCATGCCCGGCAAGGAGCGCCACGAGCAGGCGATCCAGGCATTCCGGCCGGTGTTTCTGCTGAATGCCGACAGCCCGTTGGCCGAGATCGTGCTGCCGCAGCTGAAGACAATCGTCCAGTTCGTGCTGCCATCGGAATTGCGGCTCTTCGCCGACCCGGCGCTGAAAAAGCACCCGCTCGGCAAGGAGACCGTCAACGGCATCGCCACGACGAAATACGCGATCGACAAGAACCTGCCCGAGGGGCATGCGATCGGCGCGCTGTGGCTGAGCGCCCAGGGCATCCCGATGCGCCTCCTCGGGAGCTTTACCAAACCCGACGGCAAGGTGGCGAAGCTGCGCTGGGAATTGAGCCACGTCCACATCGGGCCGCAGCCGGCGGCGCTGTTCGAGGCGCCGCACGGTTTCTCGAAGCTGCCGCCGGAAGCAATTGCGCCGCTGCTCGGCCTCAAACTCAAGGCACTGGGGCACTGAGGCGCGGCAGCGCATTGTCTCCGGACCGCCGGCCCCAAGTCTTGATCCACTTGGCCGGCATGCCGGCCGGACGCCGGCGATCCCGTTCCCAACGATCGCACCGTAGGCCGCCGCCCTCCCAGCCGCTATTATCGTCGCCTCATCGGACCAGGAGGAGGCAAATGGCAAACCCACCCGGCGTCGTCACCGACCCCAGCCGCATCAAGGGCGGCGTCATCGCCTTGCCGAGCGGCGGCACCCAGATCGCCGCCTACGTCGCGCGGCCGCACGCCGCCGGCAATTACCCCGGCATCGTCGTGATCCAGGAAGCCTTCGGCCTCGTCGACCACATCTGCGACCTGGCCCGCCGCTTTGCCAATCTCGGCTACAACGCGATCGCGCCGGCGCTCTACTGGCGACGCGGCGCCCCGAAGGACCCCGAGGTAATGGAGCAGGTGTTCCCGGTCATGTTCGGCCTGCCCGACAACGAGGCGCTGCAGGACCTGGAAGCCGCGGCCGATTATCTGCGGGCGCTGCCCGGCGCCACCGGCAAGGTCGGCGCCATCGGCTTCTGCTCTGGCGGCCGCCACACGCTGCTGTTCGCGTGCAGCAGCAGCAAGGTCGACGCCGCCGTCGATTGCTGGGGCGGCTTCGTCCAGCGTGCCACCCCCGACGCCGAGACCACCCCGGCGCGGCCGAAGCCGCCGCTCGACATGGTCGGGCAATTGCATTGTCCGCTGTTCGGCGTGTTCGGCGAAGAGGACCAGAACCCGCCGGTCGCGCTCGAAGCTGAGCTCCAGAAGCGCGCCGAGGCCGCCCGCAAGGACGTCACGACCAAGATCTACAAGAATGCCGGCCACGCCTTTCTTGCCGACTACCGGCCGAGCTACCGCGAGGCCGCGGCGCACGAATTGTGGAACGACGCGACGGCGTTTTTAGCCAAGCATCTGAAGTAGCGGGCTCTTACCCCCACCCCAACCCTCCCCCGATTGCGGGGGAGGGGGCAGACAGGCGCGCTGACTTCATCCCCCGCAAGCGGGGGAGGGTTGGGGTGGGGGCTGCGACCCGCTCCCTCACACCCGGAAGAACGGCCGGTCGCCCTTCACCGTGACGCGGTAGCCGTGGCGGCGCTGCGGGAAATAGTCCCACATCGCGTGATGCTGGGCGCAGCGATTGTCCCAGAAGGCGATCGAGTTCGGCTGCCAGCGAAAGCGGCACTGGAATTCCGGCGTCTCGCAGTGGCGGTACAGCATCTCCAACAGCGCGTCGCTCTCGAGCTTGCTCAAGCCCTTGATGCCGGTGGTGAAGTTGCGGTTGACGAAGAGCGCCTTCCGGCCGGTCACCGGGTGGGTTCGCACGACCGGGTGTTCGGCGCGCGGAAAATCCTTGCCGCGCGCATCCTTGTGGCCGAAGCGGCCGCGATAGACGGGCTCCCCGTCATGCACCGCGACGAGCCCCTCGACGAGGCGCTGGATCGGCGGCGACAGCTTGTCATAGGCGGCGTACATGCTGGCGAACAGCGTGTCGCCGCCTTCCGGCGGCACCTCGGTCAAATAGAGGATCGAGCCCATCGGCGGCTCGGGATCGCACGACACGTCGGAATGCCATTCCTCGCCGGCGACGTGCTTCGAGTTCTCGTCGGCATGGATCGTCAGGATCTCGGGATGTCCCTCGGGCGCATGCGTCGATGACGGGTGAATGTGCAATTCGCCAAACCGCCGCCCGAACGCCTTGTGCTGCTCGTGGGTCAGCTGCTGATCGCGAAAGAACACGACGAGGTTCGCCATCAGCGCGTCGTGCACCTCCTGGAACTGCTGGTTGCCGAGCGGCTGCGACAGGTCGACCCCGGAGATTTCGGCGCCGATATTGGGCGTCAGCTTTTTCACTTCGATCGTCTCGTACGGCATCGAAACCTTCCTCCGGTTGTCATTGCGAGCGAAGCGAAGCAATCTCCCGCGATCGCGCAGCGAGAGATTGCTTCGTCGCTGCGCTCCTCGCAATGACGAAAGGGGCCGAGATGGCGCGCAAGGAACTGAAGGCGGACAGCGTCGCCGAGGCGTACCTGGCGCTGTTGGCCGATCGCGGCGTCGAATACCTGTTCGCCAATGCCGGCACCGATTTCGCGCCGATCGTCGAAGCCTATGCGAAGGCGGCGCACTCCGGGCTGAAGGCGCCGAAGCCGCTTCTCGCGACGCACGAGAACCTCGCCGTCTCGATGGCGCACGGCTATGCCGCCGCCTCCGGCAAGGTGCCGGCGGTGATGGTGCATGTCAGCGTCGGCACCGCCAACGCGCTGTGCGGCGTGATGAATGCGGCGCGCGCCAACGTACCCATCCTGTTCACCGCCGGCCGCTCGCCCTTGACCGAAGCGGGGCTCGATGGCGCCCGCGACACCTATATCCACTGGGCGCAGGAGATGTTCGACCAGGCCGGCATGCTGCGCGAAATGGTCAAATGGGATTACGAGCTGCGCAACGGCACCCAGCTCGAAACCGTCATCGACCGCGCGCTGACCGTCGCGACCAGCGCCCCGCAGGGCCCCGTCTACCTGTCACTGCCGCGCGAGGTGCTGGCCGAGGGGATGCCGCCTCTGGCCTACGACTCGCCATCGCGTCACGCCGCGGCCTCGCGACCGGCGCCCGACGAGGCGGCCGTCGCAGCGGCGGCGCGGCTCTTGGCGGCGGCCCGCAATCCGCTCATCGTCACCGCCGACGC
>JBLMXS010000488.1:0-6820 GCA_050257895.1 Thiohalocapsa sp. | reverse complement strand
CGACGCCGGGTCGACCTTCTTCAGGACGCGCACGATCTTTTGCAACTCGCCCATCAGGTCGGCCTTGTTGTGCAGCCGCCCGGCGGTGTCGATCAGCAGGATGTCGGTGCCGTCGGCGCGCGCCTTTTCCAGCGCGTCATAGGCGAGGCCGGCGGCGTCGGAGCCGGTCGGCCGCGTCATCACCGGCGTACCGGCGCGCTCGCCCCATACCTGCAATTGCTCGACGGCGGCGGCGCGGAACGTATCGCCGGCGGCCAGCATCACGCGCTGTCCGGCATCGGCATATTGCTTTGCCAGCTTGCCGATCGTCGTCGTCTTGCCGCTGCCGTTGACGCCGACGACGAGGATCGTGAACGGTTTTTTCCCGGTGTCGACCCGCAGCGGCTTTTGCACCCATTCGACGAGCTTCAGCACCTCCTCAGCCAGCGCCATGCGCACTTCCTCGGGTGCGACCTCCTGGTTGAAGCGAGTACGCCGCAGGTCTTCCACGACCTGACGGGCGACGCCGGTACCCATGTCGCTGGCGATCAGCAGCTCCTCGAGCTCCTCGAGCGCCTCGTCGTCGAGCCGGCGCCGCAGGAAGATCGTGTTGATGCCTTCGTTAAGGCGCGCGGAGCTGCGCGACAGCCCAGCCCGCAGCCGCCCGAACCAGCCGCGCAGCGATGCCGGCTCGGCAACTGGCTGCGGCGGCGCGAACGCTGCCGGGCCGGGCTGCGGCGGTGGCGCGGCGGCGGGCGGCTCGACGGGGGCCGGCGGCGGTGCAGGCGGCCGGGCCGCTTCCGGTTGCGCCGGCGCCGTCTCCAGCACCGCTGCGGCCGGCTGCTCGCCCGGCTGCTCGGACTTCTCCTCCTCCTCCGGCTCGACGCTCGGCTCGGGCACCCCGAGGAGCCGGTCAAACCAGGTGCGCGGCGGCAGGTCCGGCGCGCGCGCTTCCTCGGGCCGCGGCCTCTCCGGCGGCGCCTCGGCCAACGGCTCTTCCGGCCGCGCGACCGGCTGCTCCACCGGCGGCGGGATCGTGTCGGCGTCCGGCGTCGGCTCGTTCGGAACATTGCGCCGCCAGAATCTCATGCCGGTACTCCGATCAGGTTGCGTTCGTCGGCGGCGACAAAGCGCATATGGCAAAGCGGCCCGGCAGCGACCGGCGCCGCGAACCGCACGCCGGCGTAACATGCGGCGCGGCCGCGTCCCGGCTGCTCAACCAGGACGTCGCCCACGCAGCCGACGCGGCGCGCCAGGTCCGCCTCGAGCGCCGCCGCGCCCGCCTGCCGCAACCGGGCGGCGCGCTCGCGCACCACCGCCGGGTCTACTTGCGGCATGCGGGCGGCCGGCGTGCCCGGCCGCTCGCTGTACGGGAAGACGTGCAGAAACGCGATTCCGCATTCCTCGACGAGGTCGAGGCTGTGCCGGAACATCGCCTCACTCTCGGTCGGGAAGCCGGCGATCAGGTCGGCGCCGATCGCCATCTCTGGCCGCAGCGAATGCGCCCGCCGCGCCGCGGCAACCGCCTGCGCCCGGCTGTGGCGCCGCTTCATCCGCTTCAGGATCAGGTCGTCGCCGGCCTGCAACGACAAATGGAGATGCGGCATCAGGCGCGGCTCATCTCCGATCAGCCGCCACAGCCTCTCGTCGATCTCGCTCGGGTCGAGCGACGACAGGCGCAGCCGTGGCAGCTCCGGCACCGCTTCCAGCAGGGAAGCCGCCAGCTGTCCGAGGCCGATGTCTTGCGGCAGGTCCTCGCCATAGGCGGTCAGGTCGACCCCGGTCAGCACGATCTCATGGCAGCCCTCTTCGACCAGCCGCCGCGCCTCGGCAATCACCGTTGCCGGCGCCTTCGATCGGCTCGGCCCGCGCGCATAGGGAATGATGCAGAAGGTGCAGCGATGGTCGCAACCCTGCTGCACCTGCAGGTAGGCGCGCAGCCGCTTGTCAGGCTTATGCCACCCTGCTCCAACGGTACCCTCCCCCACAAGCGGGGCAGGGGCAGGGTGGGGGTTGAACGGCGCAGGGTCAGCGAGATCCCTGAGGCTCGCCCTTGCCGTCGCATAGCTTTCCGGCTGCAGCTTGGCGCGGTTGTCGAGGACGAGGTCGACGCCGGGCAGGCCGCGGTAGCGTTCCGCCGCCAGCGTCGCGGCGCAGCCCGTGACGATGATCCTGGACGTTGGACGCTCGCGGTGCGCCCGCCGGATCGCCTGCCGCGCCTGCCGCTCGGCCTCGGCGGTAACGGCGCAGGTGTTGACGATGACGGCATCAGCCAGTCCCGCAGCATCGGCAGCGGCGGCAATCACCTCGCTCTCATAGGCATTGAGGCGGCAGCCGAAGGTGATGATCGAAACCGAACTCATCCGGTCAGCAGCGCGACATCGAAGCTGCCCTCGAAGACCGCCGTCGCCGCGCCGGTCATGATGACGTGCCCGTCGCCGCCTTGCTGCGGCGCCCGCCACTCTATGTCGAGTTCGCCGCCGTCGAGCACAACCGTCGCGTGCGGCCCGCTAAGGCCGCGGCGATGCGCATTGACCAGTGCGGCACAGGCGCCGCTGCCGCAGGCCCGGGTCAGCCCGGCGCCACGCTCCCAGACGCGCAGGCGGAGGCGTCCGCCGCCGCAGATCTGCGCCACCCCGATATTGGCGCGTTGCGGGAACAGCGGATCGTGTTCGAGCAGCGGGCCGAGCCGCGGCAGGTCGACGCCATCGGCATCATCGACGAAAAACGTCGCGTGCGGATTGCCGATATTGCAGCAGGCGGGCCCGGCAAGCGGTCCGGCGACGAGGTCGACGGCCAGCGTCTCCATCGGCTTGGCGAGCGGGATCTCATGCCACTCGAGGCGTGCCTTTCCCATGTCGACGGCCACCCGGCAATCGGGCAAGAGCTCGGCTGCCAGGATCCCGGCCGCAGTTTCCAGCCGCAGGTGCCGCTCGCCGCTCTCCTCGGCGAGCAATCGGGCGACGCAGCGCGCCGCATTGCCGCAGGCTTCGGCCTCGCTGCCGTCGGCGTTGCGGATGCGCATGAAAGCTTGCGCCGGCGCGAGGCGCGGCTGCTCGATGACGATCAGCTGGTCGCAGCCGATGCCGGTGTGGCGGTCGGCCAGCCGACGCGCCGCGGCGGCGTCCGGCGCCGGCAGACCGGCGCGGCCGTCGAGCACGACAAAGTCGTTGCCGAGACCGTGCATCTTGCGAAACGGAACCATGCGCATGGCCGCTTATATGGCGGGCGCCGCAAGCGAGTCCAACGAGGCGTCGCCGCCGCCGGGCACCGCCCGCTAGCCGCCGGCGCGGGCGATGCGCCTGCCCGACCCGGCGCTGCGATGGCCTACGCTCCTGTGGCGGGCCGCGATGCGCGGCGCCGGCCTGCCGCCGCCGCGGCTGTGGTAGGCGGCGCGATGCGGCGCGACCCCGTGATGATGCGCCGAATGATGATGCGCAAAGCGGGTGCGCCCGCGCACGCCGGCATACCGCCGAGCGTGGTGGCCGTGACGATGGAATTCGACGACGCGGCGCTGTGAGGGTGCCGCGACAGCGGGCGTAATCGCCCTCTGCGCCGCCCGCGCCGACGCGCCGCCGTTGAACGACCCGCTTTCGTTACTGAAATAGTTCGGCACATAGCCCGGCGGCGTGAAGTTTTTCGTGCCGCCCGGCATCTCGACCGCTGCCGCCGGCGCGGCCGGCAGCCCGACCACAAGCAGCCCGATCGCCAGCGGCCCGACCGCCATTAGCCCGGCCGCCAGCAGCCCGGTTGCCGCAACGACCCGCAGCGGCCGCAGCAAGCGGCGCAGCCGCGCTGTCATCGCCGTAGGTAGGCGGCCCGCCGGTCGCCCTCGATGGGTTGTGTGTGCAACTTGCTGTCCCGTCCGGCCGTGATGGCTGCAGCATAGGCAGGAACGGCGCCGCTGCCCAGCCGCTAGCGAAAGCAAGGGCGCGTGCCCATATGCGGCCGGCCGGCCGCGCCGCAGCGGGGCCGCTGCGGCGGTTGCACCCCGGAATGGCGCTTGCCTCGGCCGCCGCGCTGGAGTACCTGTTGCGGCCCTTGACGAGCACCACAAGCGCCCGTAGCTCAACTGGATAGAGCACCAGACTACGGATCTGGGGGTTAGGGGTTCGACTCCTCTCGGGCGCGCCAATTTTTTCTTGCTGAAGATCACGCTTCGCCGGAAGGCGGAGGAGTTCGGCTTTGGTGCGGTAGGGGAAGGCCAGTATCGTGCGGGGATCCGCCGCCGGCTTGACCAAGATCAAATGCGGGACGCCCCCGCCTCTGCGAATGAGACTGGTCCGGGTTGTGGACGGCAGAGCCAAACCCCCCACCAGGGATTGCCGTTGATGACATCCGCTCACTCCCCCCTCCACACCGAGCATCGGCATGATCATCCGCCGGATCACCCGAAGGCGCATGAGCGCGACCCGGTTTGCGGGATGGATGTCGATCCTGCGGCGACGCCGCATCGCGCCGAGCATGCCGGCCGCCGGTATTTCTTTTGCAGCGCGCGCTGCCGTGACCGCTTCATCGCCGATCCGCTGCGCTATGCCGGTTCGGCGGCGGCGGCGCCGGAGTCGGCCGTCGCGGCGGCGGCGCGCGAGGCGGGGCAAGCGGGGCTGTGGACCTGCCCGATGCACCCGCAGATCGTCGAGCCGCAACCCGGCTCCTGCCCGATCTGCGGTATGGCGCTCGAACCGATGACGCCGCAAGCGGCCGACGCGGAAAACCCGGAGCTGCGCGACATGACGCGACGCTTTTGGCTCGGCCTCGCGCTGTCGGCACCGCTCGTGGCCATGGCGATGGTCGGGCATGTGGCGACGCCCGGGATCGCCGCCCTCCTCGCCTCTCGGCTCGCCGTCTGGCTGCAGCTGGCGCTCGGTAGCGCCGCGGTGCTGTGGTGCGGCTGGCCGTTCTTCCAGCGCGGCTGGGCTTCGCTCGTCTCGCGCCATCTCAACATGTTCAGCCTGATCGCGCTGGGGACCGGGGTCGCCTACGCCTACAGCCTCGTGGCGGCGCTGATGCCGCAGGTCTTCCCGGCCTCCTTTCGCGCGCCGCATGGCGAGGTTCCGCTGTATTTCGAGGCAGCTTCGGTCATCGTCACGCTGGTCCTGCTCGGGCAGGTTCTCGAACTGCGCGCCCGCGCGGCGACCAACAGCGCCATCCGCGAGCTGCTCGACCTCGCGCCGAAACGGGCGCGCCGGCTGCGCGACGACGGCGCGGAGGACGACGTCCCGCTCGACGAGGTCATGCCGGGCGACCACCTGCGGGTGCGGCCCGGCGAGAAGGTGCCGGTCGACGGGGTCGTCGTCGACGGTCACAGCAGCGTCGACGAGGCAATGATCACCGGCGAGCCGCTGCCGGCCGAGAAGTCGCCGGGCGACAAGGTCACCGGCGCCACCGTCAACACCACCGGCAGCTTCGTGATGCGGGCGGAGCGGGTCGGCAGCGACACGCTGTTGGCGCAGATCGTCCGCATGGTCGCCGATGCGCAGCGCTCGCGCGCTCCGATTCAGCGGCTGGCGGACACCGTCTCGGGATGGTTCGTGCCGGCGGTCGTGGCGGTGGCGGCGCTCGCCTTCGCGGTCTGGGCGGCATTCGGCCCGCCGCCGGCGCTGGGGTTTGCCCTGGTCAATGCGGTGTCCGTCCTCATCATCGCATGTCCGTGCGCGCTCGGGCTGGCGACGCCCGTGTCGATCATGGTCGGCACCGGCCGCGGCGCCCGCGCCGGCGTCCTCGTGCGCAACGCCGAAGCGCTCGAATTGCTGGAGAAGGTCGACACGCTGGTGGTCGACAAGACCGGCACGCTGACCGAGGGGAGACCCCGCCTCGTGGCGGTGACGCCGCGCGCCGGCCCCGATCAACTCCCGGAAAACGAGCTGCTTCGGCTGGTCGCCAGCCTCGAACGCGGCAGCGAACACCCGCTGGCGGCGGCCATCCTCGAGGCGGCTTCCGAGCGAGGCCTGCCGCTCGCGGCCGCCTCCGGCTTCGCAGCGGAGACCGGCAGGGGCGTCGTCGGCAGCGTCGATGGCCGACGTGTCGCGGTCGGCAACCAGGCCCTGTTCGCCGCGCTCGGGATCGACCCGCAGGGCCTGCCGGACGCGGCCGACGCGCTGCGCCGCGACGGCCACGGCGTCATGCTGGTCGCCGTCGACGGGCGCGCCGCCGGGCTCGTAGCGGTCGCCGACCCGCTCAAAGAGAGCGCGATCGGGGCGCTTGAGGCGCTGCGCGAGGAGGGAATCCGCGTCGTCATGCTGACCGGCGACAGCCGCATCACGGCCGAGGCGGTGGCGCGACGGCTCGGGGTCGACGACGTCGTCGCCGAGGTCCTGCCTGCCGAAAAAGCCGCCGCGGTCAAGCAGCTGCAGGATCAGGGGCGGTTTGTCGCGATGGCCGGTGACGGCATCAACGACGCCCCGGCATTGGCGCAGGCACAGGTCGGGATTGCGATGGGCAGCGGCACCGACGTCGCGATGGAGAGCGCCCAGGTGACACTCGTCAAAGGCGATCTGCGTGGCATCGTGCGGGCGCGTCGGCTGAGCCGCGCCGTGATGCGGAACATCCGGCAGAACCTGTTCTTCGCCTTCTTCTTCAATGCAGCCGCGATCCCGATCGCCGCCGGCGTGCTCTACCCGGCGCTCGGGCTGCTGCTCAACCCGATGATCGCGAGCGCCGCGATGGCGATGAGCTCGGTCACCGTCATCGGCAACGCGCTGCGCCTGCGCAACGTGAAGCTGTGAGGCGAGCCCGCCGCTACATCTTCTCTTTGACCCCGATCGTCAATAGCCACCAGTTGACCGGGTAGCTCGTGAGAAAGCCGCAGAGCATCGCGATCTGCATCATGAACCAGAACTCG
>JBLMXS010000487.1:0-6816 GCA_050257895.1 Thiohalocapsa sp. | reverse complement strand
GGACGCCGTTCACCTCCACCGCGCCGCTGGCGGGCACGACGTAGGCGTGGCGTTCCGGCGTGAGCGGGTACTGCGCCGTCTCGCCGGCCTTGAGCGTCGCGCCGAGCACGCGGGCGTCGGTGCGGATCGGCAGGGCGTCGTCGTCGCCAGCCTGGCCCGAGGCGAGGATCACGAAGCGGCCGGCGCGGTCGGACTTCGGGAAGGGCTTGGCGCCCCACGTCGGCGCGCCGCCGCGCGCGTCGATGCGCACGCCGTTGACCTCCACCGCGCCGCTGGCTGGGACGAGATAGGCATGGCGGCCGGCGGCGAGCCGGTATTGGGCGATTTGTCCGGCGTTCAGCGTCGCGCCCACGACGCGGGCGTCGGCGCGGATCGGCAGCGCCTCCGGGTCACCGCCGGTGCCGCTGGCGAGCACGACGAACTGCGCGGCGCGATCGGCTTTCGGGAACTGCTTCGCACCCCAGTTCGGCTCGCCGCCGGACCGCTCCGGCACGATCCAGATCTGGAAAAGCTGCGTCGTCTCCGCTTCCAGATTGTACTCGGAATGGCGGATGCCGGAGCCGGCGCTCATCACCTGCACGTCGCCGGCGGCGGTGCGTCCCTCGTTGCCGAGGCTGTCGCGGTGGGTGACCGCGCCTTGCCGCACATACGTAATGATCTCCATGTTCGCGTGCGGATGGGGCGCAAAGCCGGTGCCAGGTGCGATCTCATCGTCGTTCCAGACCCGCAAGGCACCCCAGTGCATGCGCTGCGGATCGCGATAGCCGGCAAATGAAAAATGATGGCGGGTGTTAAGCCAGCCCTCGTCGGCGCCGCCCAGGCTGGCAAACGGTCTCTTTTCGATCATCGATGCTTCTCCCGCGGTGCCGGTAGGGCACCGCTGCGTTTCACGGGCCGCTGCGCGTCAATAACGCCGACGCAATGATCCCGAGTCTTGTCGGCTGGCTCTGCTTCGCCCTCCTGCCGGAATTTCTGGTCCGCGGGTTGCTGGCGCATGGCCGGCTGACAATCGTCCTGCCGGAGTGGCAATTGCCGATGGCCGCCGTACACTGGCTGACGCCGCCCGGCGGCCCGAAGCCCCGGCGCATCGAGGTGCTGCGCGCTTTTTCGCCGACCGGTTGGCCAGCCGCAACGGCCCCTGGGCGTTCCCGTGCAAACGGCCGCGCGTCCCGCTGGGCGCTTCGGGCTCAAACCGAAATGGCTGGGGGACTAGGATTCGAACCTAGACTGGCGGAGTCAGAGTCCGCTGTCCTACCGTTAGACGATCCCCCACCGGATCGCTGAAGGCGCGCTTCGTACCATAGATGGCGGCGGTTGGGTAGGCCCCGGCCCGCCGAGAGGCCGCCCGCGCCGCCGCTAGAAGCGGCGACGTCAGTGCGTCACCAGACGGCGCTCGACGGCCGCCGCTTTGATCGCCTTCTGCAGTTTCTCGAAGGCGCGCACCTCGATCTGCCGCACCCGCTCGCGCGAGATGCCGTAATGCTGCGACAAATCTTCGAGCGTCGTCGGGTTTTCCTTGAGCCGCCGCTCGGTCAGGATGTGGCGCTCGCGCTCGTTCAAGTGCGTCATCGCCTTCTCCAAGAGATCGCGCCGCAGCCCCAGCTCCTGCCGCTCGCCGAGCTTTGTCTCCTGGCTCTCGCTCTCGTCGACCAGCCAATCCTGCCACTCGCCTTCGCTGTCGCTTCGCAAGGGAGCGTTCAGCGAATGATCGGGGCTGGCGAGTCGCCGGTTCATGCTGATGACGTCGGCCTCGGGCACGTCGAGCTCGGTGGCGATCTTCTTCAGGTTCTCCGGCGACAGGTCGCCCTCCTCCATCGCCTGCAGCTGGCCCTTGAGCTTGCGCAGGTTGAAGAACAGCTTTTTCTGCGCCGCCGTGGTGCCCATCTTAACGAGCGACCACGAGTGCAGGATGTATTCCTGGATCGCGGCACGGATCCACCACATCGCATAGGTCGCCAGCCGGAACCCGCGGTCGGGGTCGAAGCGCTTAACCGCCTGCATCATCCCGACATTGCCCTCGGAGATCAGCTCGGACAACGGCAGCCCATAGCCGCGATAGCCCATCGCGATCTTGGCGACGAGACGCAGATGCGAAGTGACCAGCCGATGCGCGGCGGCGGAGTCCTCGCTCTCCTTCCAGCGCTTCGCCAGCATGTATTCTTCTTCCGGTTCCAGCATGGGAAACTTGCGGATCTCCTGGAGATACCGCGTAAGGTTGCCCTCGCCGGAAATCGAGGGGACCGAAACCGTGGCCATCGAGTGATTGTGCTCCGAATGTGCCGTGTCTTGGCGAACGCCAAAGCGGGCTGGGCGATCCACGGCGCAATCCGCCCCTCCCGGAAAGCCTTACCTATATAGTCAGGTTTGGCGCAGTTTAAAGTCTCTCTAAACTACCGATCAGGCAATTCATGTCGGCCGGCAGCGTGCTCTCGAACCGCAGCGTCTCGCCGCTTACCGGATGGCGAAAGCCGAGGAGGCGCGCATGCAAAGCCTGCCGCGCAAATGTGGCAATATTGGCATCATCGTTCCCGTCTTGCGCGAGGCCGCTGATGACGCGTGACGGAACGCGCCGGCCGCGGCGGCCGTAGAGCGGATCGCCGATCAGCGGATGGCCGATATGCGCCAGGTGCACGCGGATCTGATGGGTGCGGCCGCTCAACAGACGGCACTCGATCAAACTTGCGTGATCGCCGAACCGCCGCGCGAGGCGATAGCGCGTCGCCGCCGGCTTGCCGCTGCCTTCGCGCACCACCGCCATCTTTTTGCGGTTGGTCGGGCTGCGGCCGATATTGCCGGCGATCTCGCCGGCCGGCGGCACCGGAACCCCCCAGACGATCGCCGCGTAGGCACGCTCGATGTCGCGCGCGGCAAAATCGTGCGAGAGTGCCTGGTGCGCGAGCTCGGTCTTGGCGACGACCAGGAGGCCGCTGGTGTCCTTGTCGAGGCGGTGCACGATCCCCGGCCGGCGCACCCCGCCGATACCGGCGAGGCTCGGGCCGCAATGCGCGAGGAGGGCGTTGACCAGCGTCTCGTCGGGGTTGCCCGGGGCCGGATGGACGACCATGCCAGCCGGCTTGTCGATAACGATGAGCTGCGCGTCCTCGAAGCGGACGTCGAGCGGGATCGCCTGCGCCAGCGGCGCGGCGGCTTCCGGCGGCGGCAGCATGATTTCGACGACGGCACCGGCGACGGCCTTTTGCGCCGGGTCGCGCAGCGTCGTGCAGCTGCTTCTGACATGGCCGTCGAGGATCAGCTGCTTGAGCCGGCTGCGCGACAGCTCGGGGACCTGCCGCTGCACGGCGCGATCGAGGCGCTGGCCGGAATCCTCAGCGGCGATCCTTACCGCGATCGGGGAACCGGTGTCGTCAGCCGGCATCTGCCGCCGCCTGCCGCGGAGGTAAAGCGATGCAGGCCCTGAAGGTGCTGGTGGTGATCATGGGGCTGATGATCCTCGCGGGGCTCACCTTGCTCGGCGCCGTCGTCGCCAGCCGGATGACGCACCGGCCAGTGGCTCCGGGGCGGGCACCGGCGGCTACAGCAGCGACGCAGAGCTTCGCCGCGGCGCCGATCGAGCTGCCGGCCGGCGCCCATATCGATTCCATCAAGACAGTCGCCGACCGGCTGGTCGTCGATATCGTGCTTCCCGGCGGCGATCGCCAGCTCATCGTGATCGACCCGGCGAGCGGCCGGCGCCTCGGCATCATCCCGCTGCACGTCGCGCACTAGCCACCAGACACGATCCTCGCTGGTCGGCAACACGCGTGTCCCGGCCGGTCCGATTCAGTACGGCGGCGGAACGTAATAGGGCGGCGGGTAGTAGACGTAGCCCGGCGTCGAGTAGGCTGAGGCAGCCGCGGCGCCGACCGCCGCCCCGGCGACGACCCCGGCAGCGACGCCGGGCGCGTAGTAGGCGCCGCCGCGGTAGACGGTGCCGCCGCGATAGACGGTGGCGCCATGCGGACCGTGGTAGACCGCGCCGCCATGCGCGACCGCACCGCCGCGCGCCGCTACGGCGCGAGCGATGGCCTGAGGCGCAGCGGATGCGGCGAGCGCGAGCGCAAGGCAAAACGGGACGAGTTTCTTCATCGGTTGCTGCTCCCTGAGCGTGCCGGCGCGGCACCCGCAGGCGCCGTCAGCGCCACCTTTGCCGCCCCCTCCGGCGGCGTGAACTCGAAATCGGCGTCGGACGGATGCACCGAGAAATCCCATTTCGCGAATTCGGCGATGAAGCTTGGCTGCCCCGGCAGCGAGCGATAGGTCAGGATCAGCCGGCGCGGCAGCGCCTGCTCCGACTTGTCGACCCACAGTTCGAGGTCGATCCCGGGCGGCTGCGAGAAGAACAAATGGCGGTAAGGCGCCCCCTCGATCGTCACGGTGTCGACCTCGCGGCCGGAAGCGGCTCCGGTCAGGAAGCCCTTGTTCGGGGCGTCGGTTAAGAAATCGGCGAGCGGGAAATTGACCTGCAGCCGGCCCATCACCTGCCGCAGCATGGCTGCAATCGTTTCTGGTGCAGCTTCGACCGCGTATTTGTTCTTTTCGGCGCCGTACAGCGCGATCGACTTGCCATTGTAGAACAGCTTTCTTGTGCCGTCGTCGCCGATCGCGGTGACGCGCAGACGATCGGGCCGGCGCACCAGAACATCGAGAGTGTGAAAGATGTGCAACGGCCGACCGCTGCTGTCCTTGTAGACCCGTATGGTCCGCACCTCGAAGGAATATTCCTTCGACAACAGCGTCTTGCCCATTCGCAGCAGAGCGCTGCCGGCTTCCTGGCTGATCGCCGGTTTCGCCGGCTGCGCGGCATAGGCCGCCGGCATCGCGGGCGTCAGCAAGGCGAGGCCTGCGAGCGATAGGCGGAAGAGGCCGTACCGGTGTCCGAGAGCCATGGTGTTCTCCGCTCAGCCACAACCCGGATCGCGTGGCCGAAGGCGCCGACCCGTAGTCGAGGCTAACTAAAGCCGGACTTTGTCGGAGCACCCATGATCTGGATCAAGACCGGGAGCGAGCGTCGGCGGCAGCGAGTTCGGTGCGCTCAGCCCGGCCCGCGCGATCGCCCGCACCGCGGCCGCCAGGGCCTATTGCCGGCGGCAGGAGCATGGTCCGGTCGGACCAATTTCTCCTTGCAATCGCGGAGAATGCGCGTATCTAAGCGCGCGTTGACGCACTCGCACGTGCCTATGGCCCATGGTGGTTATGCAACGACGTAACGCGTCCTTTTTGGTTCTCCGGCCAACCGTGGACGGTGGCGGCCGGTCCCGAGAGGGAGGTCGATATGGTTGCAATCCCGATCAGGGCCACTGCGCCCTCCCCTGACGCCACTCTACCCGGCACCCGCCGGCGTGGCCGCGGTGGCCGGGCTACCGATCCAAGCAGTCTGAGCTGAACGAAGCCCTGGTGCGGCCGCAGGGCCGCGCCGGAGGCACCGCTCTTCCGGGTCCGCCGGCTGTTGTCGGCGCCGCCCGGAGTGCCCCCGCCTGTGGCGGGGCGTGTCCCCTGCCTGCGGCAGGGGCCGGCTCACGAGAGCCGGCGGCTCAGCTCGCTTTTCCGGAGGTAGCCCCGGTCCATGAACAACAAGATCGCACAGTTTTTGTCGGCCCAGGCGCCGGAGACCCCGTGCCTCGTCGTCGATCTCGACCTGATCGCCGACGCCTACGATCTGCTCTGCCGCTATCTGTCGGTCGCCAGCGTCTACTACGCCGTCAAGGCCAACCCGGCGCCGGAAATCGTCGCGATGCTGGCCGGCAAGGGCTCCAATTTCGATGTCGCGAGCCCGGCCGAGATCGCGCTGTGCCTCGATAACGGCGCGACAGCCGAGCGGCTGTCGTTCGGCAACACGATCAAGAAGGAAAAGGACATCGCGCTCGCCTATGCGGCGGGGGTGCGGCTGTTCGCCTTCGACAGCGCCGCCGAGCTCGAAAAGCTGGCGCGGCGTGCCCCGGGAGCGCGCGTCTTCTGCCGCATCCTGGTCTCTTGCGAGGGCGCCGACTGGCCCTTGTCGCGCAAATTCGGCTGCAGCCCGCAGATGGCGGTCGGGCTCTTGGAGCGAGCGCGGCAGCTCGGCCTCGACCCGTACGGCGTCTCGTTCCATGTCGGCTCGCAGCAGACCGATCTCGGCCAGTGGGACCGCGCGATCGGAGCCGTGGCGCAGATGTTCACGCTGCTCGCCGAGACCGACATCACGCTGCGCATGGTCAATATCGGCGGCGGCTTTCCGGCACGCTATCAAGGACCGGTGGCCTCGATTGCCGACTATGCGCAGGCGGTGACCGACGCGTTGACCCGCCATTTCGGCAACCGCCTGCCGCAGGTCATCGTCGAGCCGGGCCGCTCCCTGGTCGGCGACGCCGGGCTCATCCAGAGCGAGGTCGTGCTGATCGCCAACAAGGGCGACGGCGACGAGAAGCGCTGGGTATATCTCGATGTCGGCAAGTTCAACGGGCTGGCCGAGACGATGGACGAGAGCATTCGCTACCGCATCGAGGTGCCGGGCCGCGCCGGGCCGTCCGGGCCGGTCGTCATCGCCGGGCCGACCTGCGACAGCGCCGACATCCTCTATGAGCGCAGCGACTACCGCCTGCCGCTGAGCCTGGAAGTCGGCGACAAGGTCGCGATCCTGTCGGCCGGCGCCTACACCGCAAGCTACGCCTCGGTCGGCTTCAACGGCTTTCCGCCATTGCGCACCTACTGCATATGATGGGCTAGGCGCAGGACCCCCACCCCAACCCCCCCCCGCCAGCGGGGGAGGGAATACAGTCGCCGCCATCGCAGTCGCGCCGCCTCCCCTGCTTGCGGGGGAGGGTTGCGGTGGGATATGCC
>JBLMXS010000486.1:0-4239 GCA_050257895.1 Thiohalocapsa sp. | reverse complement strand
CCCCCCCCCCCCCCCCCCCCCCCCGCTTCCGTTTCAGGGTCCGCCGTCGTGACGGACCGCGGGCGTCCTGCGCACATGCGGGCGGATTGGATCCAGAGCGGGGCCCGCGGTCCAACAGCGGTGCGCTGCGCTGCCAGCGTCACCCAGCTTGCGGCGAACAGGGCGACGATGGTGAAGCCGACGGCGCCCAGGTGATCGTTGAGCCCCGTCACGACCCGCCAGAACCCGGACCGCATTCCACCCTCGCCGCCGATCAGCCCCAGCAGCTCGATGCTGCCGACTGCCGCCGCGACCGCGACCGAACCCGCCGTCACTGCTGCGTTGTAATAGAGTTTGCGGGCCGGCTCGCCGAGCGCCCAGCGATAGATTCCGGCCATCATCACCGCGTCGAGCGTGTCGATCAGCGCCATGCCGGCCGTGAACAGCGTCGGGAACACCAGGGTCGCGGCCAATGACAGGCCCTGCGAGGCCTGCGCCGCGGCCACGCCGAGGACGCCGATCTCGGTCGCTGTGTCGAAGCCCAGCCCGAACAGGAACCCCAGCGGGTAGAGGTGCCAGCTGCGCGACACTAGGCGGAAGAGGCCGCGCAGCAACAGGCCGAGGAGACCGCGCTGCCCCGGCGGCTCGCCGGTCGCGGGAAGGCCGCGGCGGCGCGCCAGCACCAGGCGGACGACCGATAGCAGGATCAGCGAGTTGGCCAGCGCCAGCGCGAACAGGCACAGCGCCGAGAAGCCGGTCGCCAGCGCCCCGGCCAGCGGCTTTAGCGGCGCCAGCGCCGCCTGTAGGCTGCTCGCCGCGAGCGCGATCCCGAGCGAGGCGAGCACCACCACCGTGGCGTGGCCGAGCGAGAAAAAGAGGCCGGTCGCATCGGCGCTCCTGCCGGCATCGATCAGCTTGCGCGCGGCGTTGTCGATCGCCGCGATATGGTCGGCATCGACCGCGTGACGCAGCCCGAACGAATAGGCGAGAATCGCGGTGCCGAGCAGCAGCGGATTGCCGGCGAACAGCATCCACGCCCAGATCCAGGCGGCGATGTTGACGGCAAAGAGCCCGCCGCACAGCAGGGCGGCACGCGCTCGCGCCGATGGCGTCGCAGCCGGCAGCTCAGGCAAAGGCGGCCTCGTGGGCCGCCGCCAGCTGCCGCCGCAGCCAGTCGAGCCACAGCTCCATCCCCTCGCCATTTCGGACCGAGAGCGGCACCACCGGCGCCTCGGGGTTGACCTTGCGCAGATTGGCGACGGCGCGGTCGACATCGAAATCGAGATGAGGCAGCAGGTCGATCTTGTTCAAGAGGACGAGGTCGGCGGCGCGGAACATGTGCGGGTACTTCACCGGCTTGTCCTCGCCCTCGGTCACCGCGAACAGCACCACCTTGGCGCGCTCGCCGAGATCGAACAAGGCAGGGCAGACGAGGTTGCCGACATTCTCGATCAACACCACCGCTCCGGGCGGCGGCCGCAGCCGTGCCAGGCCTGCCGCCACCATCTCGGCGTCGAGGTGGCAGCCGGTGCCGGTGTTGATCTGCACCGCCCGCGCGCCGGCGGCCGCGATGCGGGCTGCGTCGTTGGCGGTCGCCTGGTCGCCCTCGACGACGTGCAGCTTCATCTCGTCGGCGAGATCGGTGATCGTGCGCTCGATCAGGCTGGTCTTGCCGGCGCCGGGCGAGCTCAACAGGTTGAGCGCCAGGATCTCGCGGCCGAGAAACCAGCCGCGGTTCTTCTGCGCCAGCGCATCGTTCTTGGCAAGGATCCGCGCCTCCAGCCGGCGGCGGCCGGCCTCGTCGTGAGCGTGGTCATGAGGGTGGTCATGATCATGGTCATGATGATGATGATGGTAGTCGCCGGCCCCATGCGCATGGTCGTGCACGTGGCTATGCTGGGGGCCGTGAGCGGTGTGTTCATCACCGCCGCAGCCGCAGATGGCACACATCAGGCTGCCTCCTCCACTTCGATGCTGTCGATCGTCAACTCGTCGCCGGCCAGCCGCGTCATCGCCAGCGAGCCGCAGCCGCAGACGGTCAGCAAGTCGGGCGTCGCGAATTCGGCGCCGCACGCCTCGCAGCGGGCGCGGCCCTCGGGCTCGACAATGTCGAGCGCCGCCCCCTCGACGGCGGTGCCGCGCGCCACCTCGTCGAAACAGAAGCGGATCGCCTCCGGCATCGCCCCGGACAGCCGGCCGATGAGCAACGTCACGCGCGTGACGCGCGCGCCGTCGGCCGCCTCTTCCGCCATCTCGACAATCGCGCTGGTCAGGGCGAGTTCGTGCATCGCCGCCCTCAGCAGATACGCGGCAGCTGTTCGCCGACCAGCATGTCGACGATGCGGCGGCCGCCAAATACGGTGCGCATCGTCACGCGGCCGGCCTCGCCGTCCGCGACATGGCCGATCATCGCTCCGTCACGGCCGAGCGGATCGCGGCGCATCGCCTGCAGCGCCGCCTCGGCTTCGGATGGCGGGACGATCGCGACGAGCTTCCCTTCGTTAGCGAGATACAGCGGATCGAGGCCGAGGATCTCGCAGAACCCCTTGACCGCCTCGCGCAGCGGCGTCGTCGCCTCGTCGATCTCGATCGCGACCCCGGAGGCCTGCGCGAATTCGTTAAGCACGGTGGCGACGCCGCCGCGCGTAGCGTCGCGCAGGCAGCGCGTCCGCGGCGCCGCTTCCAGCAGGGCGGCCACCAGGCGATGCAGCGGTGCGCAGTCGCTGGCGATGTCGGCATCGAGCGCGAGATCGCCGCGAGCGGCGAGGATCGCGGCGCCGTGGTCGCCAAGCCAGCCGTTGACCAGCACCGCGTCGCCCGGCTGGGCGCGATGCGCCCCGAGCGCGAGGCCCGGCCGGATCACGCCGATCCCGGCGGTGTTGAGGAACAATTTGTCGCACGCGCCCTTCGGGACGACCTTGGTGTCGCCCGTGGCGACCGCCACCCCGGCCGCGCGCGCCGCCGCCGCCATCGATGCCGCCACCGCGCGCAATTGCTCGACCGGCAGCCCCTCCTCGATGATCGCCGCGCACGACAGATAGAGCGGCATCGCGCCGCCGACCGCGAGATCGTTGACCGTGCCGTTGACGGCGAGCGCGCCGATGTCGCCGCCAGGGAAGAACAGCGGGTCGACAACGTAGGAGTCGGTCGTGAAGGCAAGGCGGTCGCCGCACGCCATCAGCGCCGCCAGATCGAAGCGCGCCTGGTCTTCGAGCGGCGTCAGCGCGGCGTTGTCGAAGGCGCGGACAAAGACGTCGTCGATCAGATCCTTCATCGCCTTGCCGCCGCCGCCATGGGCGAGCGTCACGGCAGACGCGGCGGTCCGGCCGAGCCGTCTCATCAGGCGTCCGCCTGCTGCTTGATGCCGCCATACTGGTAATAGGCGGCGCAGGCGCCTTCGGAGGACACCATCAGCGCGCCGAGCGGCCGCTCCGGCGTGCAGGCGGTGCCGAACACCTTGCATTGCCACGGCTTGATGACGCCTTTCAGCACTTCGCCGCACTGGCACGCTTTGGGGTCGGCGATCTTGGCGTTGCGCAGCGCGAATTTGCGCTCCGCATCGAACCCGGCGTAGCGTTCGCGGATCCGCACCCCGGAATGGTCGATCGAGCCGAGGCCGCGCCATTCGAAGAACGGCCGCAACTCGTAGACCTCGCCGACCGCGCGCAATGCCGCGCTGTTGCCGGCGTCGGGCACGATGCGGGCGTACTGGTTCTCGACCTCGGCGCGGCCGTCGGCGATCTGCCGCAGCACCATCCACAGCGATTGCAGGATATCGAGCGGCTCGAAGCCGGAAATCACCAGCGGCTTGCGGTAGTGCTCGGCGACAAAATGGAACGGCGCGCCGCCGACCACCATCGCGACGTGGCCCGGCCCCAGAAACCCGTCGAGATGCATGTCGGGGCTGTCGAGCACCGCCTTGATCGTCGGCACGATCGTGATGTGGTTGCAGAACAGCGAGAAATTGCCCACGCCCTCGGCCGCCGCGCGCAGCACGGTCAGCGCCGTCGACGGCATCGTCGTCTCGAAGCCAATCGCGAAAAACACGACCTCCCGCTCGGGGTTCTTGCTGGCCAATGCCAGCGCGTCGAGCGGCGAATAGACCATGCGCACGTCGGCGCCGGCGGCTTTCGCTTCGAGCAGGCTCTTTTGCGAGCCTGGCACGCGCATCGCGTCGCCGAAGGTCGTGAAGATCACCTCCGGCCGCTCGGCCAGCGCGACGCAATCGTCGACGACGCCCATCGGCAGCACGCAGACCGG
>JBLMXS010000485.1:0-2611 GCA_050257895.1 Thiohalocapsa sp. | reverse complement strand
TCATCAAGATCTTCCTCGAAAAGGAGACCGTGTCGGCGATCCCCTACGGCGGCGCTTCCGAGGTCGAGCTGGCGATCCTCGCCAACAACAAGGACCCGTTGTCGCGCGAGGAGGCGGCGGCTTTGGAGCGCGCCATCATCCGCGAGCCCGAGCCCGGCTTCCTCAAGCTCCTGTGCCAATACCTCGAAGCCGGCAAGAGCCCGCGCCGCATCCTCGACACATTGCAAACCGCCTCGGCCCAGGTGATCCTCGAGACGCAGGGCGTAAACAACTTCTCATTGCCGCAGCACTGTTTCGAGTACCTCAACGTGCTGGCCTGGTTCTTCGATAATTTCCGGCACAAGCATCAGATCAAATTGCTGATCGAGGCGGCCTCCTACCTCAACCGCGCCGCCTGGCACCAGAAGGGGATCGGCGACGCCGAGCCGGTCACGGTGAAGGCCGCTTCGGGCGCCGACAAGCTGACGCCGGCGCAGATCGTTGAGCGCATCGACGCCGCGGTGCTGGCCTTGAACGGCCCCGACAGCGCCACCTGGACGCAGGCCTATATCGAGAGCGGCGCCGACCGCAAGCCGCTGGTGCAGCACCTGGCGCTGCTCGCCTGCCGCATGGGCAACGACCCGCACAACCAGGAGATCGGCCAGGTCACGCTTGAGGATTGGGCGAAGAACCAGAGCCCCGACCGCGACCGCCTGCTGCTCGCCAGCGCCCACCACACCGCCACCCACCGCAAATACGGCAACCCCCTCGACTGCGCCACCCGCTTCGGCGAAGCGCTGGGCATCAGCCGGCTGCATTAAGAGCTGAAAGAAAAGTAGGTCCCTGCGCAGGCAGGGACCTATCCTGCCGATACCTCCAGCGCGGATCCATGGGTCCCTGCCTGCGCAGGGACCTACTTTTTGGATCACGTCATCATCGCTTCCAGCGTCGCCAGCGTGTCGGCTTCTTGGAAGGGCTTGTCCCAGCGGATGCGGTGGACGCGGGGGAAGCGCATCGCGACGCCGGATTTATGGCGCGACGACCGGTGCACGCTGTCGAAGGCGATTTCGAGAACGAGGCCGGGCCGCACCTCGCGCACCGGCCCGTAGCGGTTGACCGTGTTGTCGCGCACCCATTTGTCGAGCAGGCGCAACTCCTCGTCGGTGAAGCCGGAATAGGCCTTGCCGACCGGCACCAGCCGGTCGCCCGACCAGGCGCCGAAGGTGTAGTCCGAATAGAACGAGGAGCGCTTGCCGTGGCCGCGCTGGGCGTACATCAGGACGACGTCGATGGTCAGCGCGCCGCGCTTCCATTTGAACCACGGCCCCTTCGGCCGGCCGGCGACGTAGAGCGAGTCGGCGCGCTTCAGCATGATCCCCTCGATGCCTTGCGCCCGCGCCCCGCCGCGCAATTCCTTCAGCTCCTGCCAGTCGGCGAACGCGATCAGCGGCGACAGGTCGAGCCGCTCGCGCGGCGCTTCGGCCAACCAAGCCTCTAGGCGCTGCCGGCGGTCGACCAACGGCAGGTTGCGCAAATCCTCGCCGCCGTCGCGCAGGATGTCGTAGAGCCGCACCGCTGCCGGGAACTCCTGCAGCATCTTCGCGCCGGGCGATTTGCGGTTGAGCCGCTGCTGCAAATCGTTGAACGGCGCCACCACCTCGCCGCGCATCACCAGCAGCTCGCCGTCGAGCGTCACCCTGTCCGGGATCGCGGCGAGGATGTCCGGAAAGGCGCCGCCGATGTCGTCGCCGGAGCGCGAGTACAGCCGCTTGTCGCCGCCGCGCGCCACCAGCTGGACGCGGATCCCGTCCCATTTCCATTCGGCGAGGTAGTCGCGCGGGTCGAGCGCGTCGAGATCGCCTTCCTCCAGCGGGGTTGCCAGCATCAGCGGGCAGAAGGTCGGTAGGTCGTGGGTCGCCGGCGGCGCCGCGCGACCTTCAAGCCAGTGAAACAGGGGGAGGTAAGGCGGCATCAGCGCATGCCACACCTCCTCGATTTTGGCGATGTCGGCGCCGCTCCATTCGGCCAGCGCCAGTTTGGCGAGCCGTGCCGAGACGCCGATCCGCAGGCTGCCGGTGACCAGTTTCAAGAGGGCCCAGCGGCCGGTCGCATCGAGCGCGTCGAGCCACGGCGCCAGATGCGCGCCGACCTCGGCACGGCCCGCCCCCTGCAATGTCTCGACGATTGCGGAAAGTGTCGGCACTTCGGTCGTCAGCACGGCAGCCGGTCCGGAAGCCGGCTCTGGCTCCGGCCAGATCAGGGCGGCGGTCTCCGCGAGGTCGCCGACAAAATCCCATGACCAGGCGAACAGCGCCGGATCGACGCGGCTGGCGACGAGGTCGCGGACCTGGCTCGGCTTCGCCTCGGCAAAGGAGAGCTCGCCGGTCAGTGCCGCTAATGCCCAGCCGCGTTCCGGGTCCGGCGTCGCGGCGAAATACTCCTGCATCAGGCGCAATTTGCCGTTGCGCGACGGCGTGAACAGCAGCGCATCGAGCAGCGCGGCAAACCGGTTCACTGGCGCCGCTCTGCCAGCAGCCGGCGCCGGCCTTCCCGTTCCCGAACGCCTCGGCCCACAGCGCTTATGTCACTTAAAGGCACCCCTTGGCCGGGCTCGACCCGGCCATCCACGTCT
>JBLMXS010000484.1:0-43679 GCA_050257895.1 Thiohalocapsa sp. | reverse complement strand
GCGGGCTTCGGCAATCGCCTTCTCGCGGGTCTCGGCGATGTGCCAGGACAGCAGCACCCGCCAGTCCTTGCGGTCGACTCTCTGCCCGTGCTTCGCGGCAGCGGCCTCGGCGAAGCCCCATTGCGTCGGCAGCGCGTTGAGCCCCTCGCTCGACAACGATCCGATCGAGATGACGCCAATGCCGTGCTTGCCGGCCAGGGTCATGCCCGACGGGCTGATCTGCGAGGCAACCGCGAACGGCATCTCCTCCTGTAATGGCAACAGCTGCAAATGCGCGTCCTGCAACGTGAACCAATCGCTGCGGGCGGTGACCCGTTCGCCGCGCATCAGCCGGCGGATGACGCCGATCGCCTCGTCCTGCTGGTCGCGCTGCGTCATCGGGTCGATGCCGAGCGTGTGCGCGTCCGACGCCAGCGCGCCCGGGCCCGAGCCGAAGATCGCCCGCCCTGCGCTCATCCAGTCGAGCTGCACCATGCGCTGCGCGACATTGAACGGGTGGTGGTACGGCAACGAGACGACGCCGGTCGCCAGCTTGATGCGGTGCGAGCGCTGCGCCGCGGCGGCGAGGAACATCTCGGGCGAGCCGATCATCTCCCAGCCGCTGGAATGATGCTCGCCGCACCAGAACTCGTCATAGCCGAGCCGGTCGAGATGCTCGACTAGGTCGAGATCGCGGCGGAACTGCAACAGCGGGTTCTCGCCCACCGGATGGTGCGGGGCAAGAAAGGCGCCGAACTGAAGGCGGGGCATGGGAGGTCTCCGATAAAGATAAGCTCAGCTTACTACGCCCGCCGCGCGGCGTGACCCACCGTCCCCGACATAGCCGGCTTGCGCCGACTTCCGCCCTAGGGACTGCCACGACCGGCGTGGTCAGCGCTGCCTGCAAATGCTGGAAATCAGCAGGCAATCCCAACCGAGGGCGGCGCCGCCGGTCGAACAACCGCAGCTCCCTGCGACGGGCTGTTACCATGCGAATGCGGCAATTCTACCAGCGGCCCGCAGGACGCCGCGCAATATCCGCCTTTTGTAGGAACGGCGGCGGACTACGGCAGGAGTTCCTCGACGACATTGACGAAGCGAGAAGCCGTCACGATTGCTTCGTCAGCCTCTTCCCCTGTCGGTGCGCTCGAAAATCAGTGCCTGCGCCGCGTGCAGCGCGGCGAGATAGGCCGCACGGCCGGCTTCGTCGGCGTAACCGAGCACGTTCAACTCGTTGCGCGCCTTGACGAGAAACGATCGCGCCTTGTTCAGGAAATCCGCACTTTCGGGTTTCAAAGATCGACGCCGTCGGCGCGGATTTCATGCATCAGCGGCGTCCGCTCGCAGTAGGAACCGGCGCGATAGGCCATGGCATGAATAAATTCGCCGGTGTCGTTGAGGATCTCCGTGCCGAGATCGGCCAGCCGATTCATCTCTGCCCAGAAACACCGCCACGTCGTAGTCTGACTCCGGGCCGGCATCACCGCGGGCCCGGGAGCCGTACAGCACCACCCGTTCGATGCGGTCGCCATAGATCTGATCCAGCGCCGCCCGGAAGCGTTGCAAAATCGGATTGCCGGTGACCGCCCGCAACATCGCAGATCCTTCAATAATAGGTGGCGCCGCCGTTGACGTGGATGGTTTGGCCGGTAATGAAGCCGCCGTCCTCGCTGACCAGGAACAGGCAGGTGGCAGCGATCTCGTCGACCTTGCCCTGGCGGCCCAAGGGGATGCCGGCGGCGTTCGGCGTGTGGCCGGCGCCGCCGTACCATTCCGGGTGGTCGCGGCGCGTGTCGATGCTGCCGGGCGAGACGACGTTGACCCGGATGTTGTGCGGCGCAAATTCGGTGGCGAGGCCGCGCGCCATCCCGATCAGCCCCATCTTCACCGCCGACAAATGGGCGCGGCCGGTGCCGCGCGCCGAGATCGAGCCGTCGCCGCAGAAGAACAGCACGCGGCCGTACTTGTTCTTCGCCATCTCGCCGATCAGCGCCCGCGTCAGGTAGAACGGCCCGTCGAGAACGACGTTGCGCACCTGCTCCCAGTCGGCGTCGCTGACCTCCAGAAACGGCTTGTGCGGGCGGATCGCGGCGTTGTTGATCAGGATGTCGACATGGCCGAACTCCGACAGCGCCTTCGCCGCCAGCCCCTCGACCTCTTGCTTGTTGCCGACATCGGCCAGGATCGGCACCGCCTTGACGCCGAGATCGCGCAACTCGCGCGCCACCGACTCGGCCTCCTGCTGGTTGGAGCGTGCGTTGACGACGATGTTGGCGCCTTCTCGCGCCAGCTGCAGCGCCGTGGCGCGGCCGATATTGCGCCCGGAGCCGGTAATCAGGGCGACCTTGCCGTCGAGCTTACCCATCACGTTCCCCCCGTATCAGGATCGCCGGCGTCCCGCCGGCATGCCGCCGGGACGGCGGCGGTCCATCGAAAACCGGTCACAGCGGCGTCGCCAACAGGCTCGGCACCGCGAAGGTGTCGAGCAGCACCAGCTTGTCGCGGAATTTGAGGCCGCCGCCCTCGGACGCGACGCGGTCGTGGTAGAGGCCGGTGGCGAACAGGCGCGTCTCGCCTTCCTGGTCGGTCTGATAGACCGCGAACGGCGCCTCGACCAGCGCCGCACCGCTCTGCTCGCGGCCGACGAGGCGCGGCAGCCCGATCAGGTGGCGGTCGCTATGGATATTGTATTTGTTGGCGTCGCGCAGGGCGGCGATACGGTCTTCCAGCACCGCCCGGCTGTCGCAGAAGACGAGCGCCGCCGGCAGCCCCTGCTGGTAATTCTCGCGCGGCACGATGTGATAGGCGCACTCGGCGGCGAACAGGTCGAGCCAGGCGGCGAAATCGCCGGCGTCGATCTGCCCCCCGTACTCGGCGTAGAGCTCCCAGAGCGCCTGGCGATCCGCAACCGAACTGGCACTCATATCTGACGATCTCACCGTCGGCTCGTCATGCCCGGGCTTGACCCGGGCACCCACTGGCCAACCGCTTCGCCACCCGACATGGATGGCCGGGTCAAGGCCGGCCATGACGCTTGCGGGCGAGGGTCTGTCAACGTCATCGCACGGCGCCGGCCGGTTCGATCCCCAGCAGCTCGGCGTAATACGACCAGAAGCCGCGCAACGGCACGTCGGTGACTCGGTAGTCGCGGTCGGAGATGATGCCGGCGCCGCCCAGCTCGATCACCGTGGCGCGGTCGGTCTCGGGACGCGAAGCGCGGTGGGCGATCTCGATCGCCTCGCCGTCCTCCATCGAGACGAGCCCGGCCGGTCCGACCAGATTGGCCTGGCGCAGCCGGTGCAATTCCATCTCGGGCGGATCGTCTTCATAGCCCAGCATCGTCTGGAACACCTCGACCTCGTCGACCCCCCTCGGCCGGATCTGCCTTACCGCCAGCGAGTTGCTGATCTGGACGAAGACGGCGCCGGGAAACACCGAGGTGACCGCCAGGTTGAGCGGGTCGGCCCGCTCGCGGCGGAACCGCACCAGTTCAGGCTCGCGCAAGGTCAGGTAGTTGCTGCGCACCCGCGCGTCGCCATAGGCCTCTTGCGCGAGCTCGGCGGTGTCGCTCTCCGCTTCCGCCCAGGTGATGTTGTGGCGGTGGCGGGCATCCATCATGACGCCGCCGACCTGAGTCGAACGGTCGAGCCCGAACGTCACGAGAAACTCGTGCAACAGGCTGGCATGGTAGTTGTCGCGCGTGTTCTCGGCGTAGAGCTTCCAGTTGGCGCGGATGCGTTGGCGGTTGTAGCCGAGCACCCGCATCGGCCGTTCGAACAGCCGCCGGATCTGCGCCAGCACCGGCGGCCCGAGATACTCCTCGAGCGGCTCGGCATCCTCGGCCAGCGTGCCGAACAGCGCGCCGCCGGCCGAAGCGACGCGCAGCCTTCTGAGGCCGTGGACCTTCATATCGAAACTCGGGTCGAGGCCGCCCTTGCCGCGGATGCCGCGGCGGAACGGGATCGCCGTCAGGGCGCCGTCGAGCCCATAGCACCATTGATGATAAATGCAGACGTGCTCTGTCGCATTGCCGCTGAGTTCGCGCCGCACCATCGCGCCGCGATGGGCGCAGCGGTTGACGAAGCAATGAACGGCGCCGCCCTGGTCGCGATTGACGATGACCGGTGTGTCGCCGACATAGCTGGCGCGGAAATCGCCCGGGAGCGGGATCTCGGCGGCGAGGCAGAGGTAGTTCCAGGTCGGGCCGCGGAAGATCCGCTCCTGCTCGCGCGCGTAGGCCTCGGCATCGTGGTAGAGCCGGTAGGGGACGCGGCTGTAGTCGCGCGTCGGCCAGATCGCAGCGCTCAGCATCACTTCTCTCCCGTCATCGTCCCCGGCGCGAGCGATGGTAGTCGAGCGGCGCGCCGCTCACAACCGCACGCTATCCTGCAATGCTGGCAGTCAGTTATGATGGCCGCAGAACTGCCTACGCGGGGAGGAGAACGATGCGCTGGCTCAGATACGAGGTCGATGGCCGGGAAGCCTACGGCATCATCGAGGGCGACGAGGTGGTCGAGGTCAAGGGCGACCCGTTCTCCGGCTATGAGCGGACCGCGACCCGCAAGAAGCTCGCTGCCGTCAAGTTTCTCGTGCCGGTGATCCCCCGGACGTTCTACGCCGCCGGCCTCAACTATGCCGAGCACGTCACCGAGATGGCGAAGAAGCGCGGCGAGGAGCCCAACATCCCGCCCAACGCCGATATCGGCTACCGCGCCAACAACGCGCTGATTGCGCACGGCGAGAACATCGTCATCCCGAAGGACGCTGGCGAATTGGTGCAGTACGAAGCCGAACTGGTGGCGGTGATCGGCAAACAGGTGAAGCACGTCTCGGAGGCGGACGCGCTGTCCTGCGTCATGGGCTGGACGATCGGCAACGACATGAGCGAGCGCACCTGGCAGCGCGGCGACCGCACGCTGTGGCGCGCCAAGAACACCGACACGTTCAAGCCGATGGGGCCGTGGATCGAGACCGATTTCGACCTCGACAAGGCGGAGACGACCGTGCGCGTCAACGGCAAGGTGACCGACCATTTCCGCACCAACAACATGGTCCACAGCGTGCCGAAGTTCATCAGCCGCATGTCGCAATACCTGACGCTCTACCCCGGCGACGTGGTGTGGATGGGGACCGAGGGCGCCCCCGCCAATCTGAAGCACGGCGATGTCTGCGAGATCGAGATCACCGGCATCGGCGTCCTGCGCAACCCGCTGGTGCGCGAGGGGGTGTAAACATCAATGGTCGTTCCGGGGCGCCGGGTCAGCGGCGAACCCGGAACCCATGAACACAGGCTTCCTGGAATATCGGTTCCGGGTTCTCGGCCGCGCCGACCCCCGGAATGACCAGGGAATAAATGACAAGGAATAAGGGGATGAACCTGTTCGACCTGAGCGGCAAGGTGGCGATCGTCACCGGCTCCTCGCGCGGCATCGGCCGTGCCATCGCCGAGGCCTTCGCCGAGGCCGGCGCGCGCGTCGTGATATCGGCGCGCAACCAGGGGCCGTGCGAGGAAGTCGTCGAGGCGATCCGCAAGAAGGGCGGCGAGGCGATCGCGGTGCCGGCCCGCATCTCCGACCACGCGCAGCTGGAAAATCTGGTGGCGAAAACGCGCCAGCAATGGGGCGGCGTCGACATCCTCGTGTGCAATGCCGCGATCAACCCGCATTACGGCCCGCTCGAAGACCTGAGCGACCAGGTGTTCGAGCGGATGATGACCAACAACGTGCTGTCGAATCTGTGGCTGTCGAAGCTGTGCGCGCCCGACATGAAGGCGAAGAAGGACGGCGCGATCATCTTCATCAGCTCTACGGGCGGGCTCAAATCCTCGAAGGTCATTGCGATGTACGGCGTCACCAAGGCGGCCGACATCGCGCTGTGCCGCAGCCTCGCCGCCGAATGGGGACCGCACAACATCCGCGTCAACTGCATCGCGCCAGGGCTGATCGTCACGGAATTTGCCCGCGCGCTCTACGAGGAACCCGAGCGTCGCGCCCGCCGCGAGGCGCAGACCGTGCTCGGCCGCCTCGGCCAGCCGGAAGAGATCGCCGGCGCCGCATTGCTCCTGGCCTCGCGCGCCGGCTCCTACATCACCGGCCACACCCTCGTCATCGACGGCGGCACGATGGTCGTTTGAGGATCTGCAATGATGAGCTTCTCCCTGATCGACGACGATGCCCGGGCGGTGCCGCTGCGGGCGGTTTCGAAGGCCGGGCTGCCGGCGTGGCTCGAGAGCGCGCCGGCGCGCGAGCGCGATTGGGTGATGGCGACCGGCTTCACCGGCGAGGCCGGCAAGCTGGCGCTGGTGCCGGACAAGACGGGGGCCCTCGCGCGGGTGCTGGTCGGGATGGCCGAGGGCGAGGCGGCGATGTGGGCGTTCGCCGGTCTTTCCGACAGCCTGCCCGAGGGCAGCTACCGGATCGAGACCGTGCCGGAGGGAAGCGACGCCAGCCATGTCGCGCTCGGCTGGGCCCTCGGCAGCTATGCCTTCACCCGCTATCGCGAGCCGAAAACCAGGCAGAACGCAAGGTTGGCATGGCCCGCGGGCGCTGACCGCGGCCTCGTCGAGCGGCTCGCCGGCGGCGCCTTCCTGGCGCGCGACCTCGTCAACACGCCGGCCTCCGACATGGGGCCGGCCGAGCTCGCCGAGTCCGCCGTCGCGGTCGCGAACAAGGCGGGGGCGCGGCACCGCGTCATCGAAGGCGAGGCGCTTCTCGCCGAGAACTACCCGACGATCCATGCCGTCGGCCGCGCCAGTTCGCGCGCGCCGCGGCTCGTCGACATCCTCTGGGGCGACGAGGCGGCGCCGAAGGTGACGCTGGTCGGCAAGGGGGTGTGCTTCGATACCGGCGGGCTCGATCTGAAGAGCGCGTCGGGCATGCTGATGATGAAGAAGGACATGGCCGGCGCCGCGATCATGCTGGGGCTGGGGCAGGCCATCATGCAGGCCGGCCTTAACGTGCGGCTGCGCATGCTGCTGCCCTGCGTCGAGAACGCGGTCTCCGGCAACGCGATGCGGCCGCGCGACATCGTCAGGACGCGTAAGGGGCTGACCGTCGAGATCGGCAACACCGACGCCGAGGGCCGCCTCATCCTGTGCGACGCGCTGGCGGAAGCCTCGACGGAGAACCCGGCATTGCTACTCGATGCCGCGACGCTGACCGGCGCCGCCCGCGTCGCCCTCGGCCCGGAACTGCCGGCGCTGTTCTGCAACGACGACGCGCTCGCCGCCGCCCTGGTCGCGGCCGGCGCCGCCGAGGACGACCCGTTGTGGCGGATGCCGTTATGGCGCGGCTACCGCCGCCTCCTCGACAGCAAGATCGCCGACCTCAACAACGTCTCGGACGGGCCGCACGCCGGCGCCATCACCGCCGCCCTCTATCTGCAGGAATTTGTCGGGGCCGGCATCCCGTGGGCGCATCTCGACGTCATGGCATGGAACAACCGCGCCCGCCCCGGCCGGCCCGAAGGCGCCGAGGCGCAAACCCTGCGCGCGTTGTATGCGCATATCGCCGGACAGTTCGGCAGGTCATGACACGACCGAGAGTGTCCCCGCAGGCTTCCGCAGTCCCGGCGCGAGCCGGGACCCACCGAGCAGCCTCCACGATGGTCCCGCGGTGGGTGCCGGCTTTCGCTTTCGCCGCGAATGCGATTAAGGTGCGGCGTGTCCGATCAGTAGCCGCGTGCCAGGTCGACGAGGTTGGCGACCGGCAGGCCTGCTTCGAAATTGCGGATCGCGTCGCGGATGATCGGCGCCGCGGTCGGGGGATGCGTCTCGGCGGCGATGTGCGGCGTGACGATGATGCGCGGGTGACGCCAGAACGGGTGGTCGGGCGGCAGCGGCTCGTCGTGGAAGACGTCGAGCACCGCGCCACTTAGCCGCCCCGCGTCGAGCGCCGTGATCAGGTCGGCCTCGACGAGGTGGCCGCCGCGGCCGGCATTGACGAGGCCGGCGCCGGGCGGCAGCCGCGCGAAGTTGCCCGCGTTGAGGATGCCGGCGGTGGCAGCCGTCAGCGGCAGCAGGCAGACAAGGATCTCGCTCTCTGCCAACAGCGCATCGAGGCCCGCCGGCCCGGCATGGGTGCGAAACCCGGCCACGTCGTGCGGCCCGCGGCTCCACCCGGCGACCGGGAAGCCGAGCGCCTGCAATTTCCGCCCGGCGTCGCGACCGAGCGTGCCGAAGCCGAGGATGCCGACCGGCCGCTCGCCGGCGTTCTTCTGCTCGCGCTCTTGCCAGACGGCGGCGCGCTGCTGCGCCAGGTAGTCGAGGTCCTGGCGGTGCAGCCGCAGCACCGACAGCACGACATACTCGCTCATCGCATCGGTCATGTACGGATCGACCAGCCGCACGATCGGGACGTCGCGCGGCAGGGTCGGATCACGCAGCAGGTGGTCGATCCCGGCGCCCAGCCCGAAGATCAGCTTGAGGTTCGGCAATCCGGCGAGCAGCCCCGGCTCCGGCTGCCATACCAGCGCATACTCGATCGCCGCCTTGTCGCCGACCTCCGGCCAAGTGCGGATCTCGTGCCCGGGCAGCAGGTCGGCGAGCAGCGGGCGCCAACGGGCCGTCGCCGCCAGGGTCGAGCGGAAGAGGATCGCCATCGCCTTTGCCTCTGCCCCCATCATCTCTGATCGAGATTGCTTCGTCGCTCCGCTCCTCGCAATGACGCCCTTTTTGGTTTGCTGTCATTGCGAGCGAAGCGACGCAATCTCGTTGCCGCCGCCTGCACCGCGCTCAACGTGTCGGAATGTTCTCAACGCGGCAGCGGCCGACGGTTGGCCCACGGCCGCGCCGTCTCGAGCAGCGCCGCCGCCCGCAGTAGCCGAGCGTCGCCGAGATGCGGGCCGATCAGCTGCAGCCCGATCGGCAGCCCGTCGGCGCCCCAGCCACACGGCACCGTCACCGCCGGGTTGCCGGACAGGTTGAACGGAAGCGTGTACGGGTACCAGGCCTTGCGCACGGTGTCGGCGACGACGCCGTCGATCTCGATCGGTGCGAAGAAATCGTGGTCGATCGCCAGCGCGGTGCGCGACAGCGTCGGCGTCGCGACGATGTCGCAGGCGGCAAACCAGCCCTGGATCTCGCGAAAGAAGCGGGTGCGCTCGAACATCGCCTGCTGCAGCGCGACGGCGCTGTGGCCGGCGCCAGTCTCCATCTGGCGCAGCAAGGTCTCGCTCATCCGGGTGCCGAAGCGCGGCACGTACTGGCGGAAGCGCGCATTCCAGAAGCTCTGTGTCAGGATCAGCCAGATCGGTTCGGTGCTGGCGAAATCGTCATCGATCGGGGTGACGACGGCCCCCAATTCGGCAAAGGCCGCGAGTGCGCTTTCGCAGGCCGCGCGCACGTCGGCCGCCAGCAGCGTGTTGCCGAGAAGCGGCCGCCAGGCGATGCGGACGCCCTGGAGAGCGCCATCCGGCCGCGCCGCCGCGACAAAATCCGGGACCGCGAGGCCGAGCGAATGCGGGTCGCACGGGTCGGGCCCCGTCATCGCCTGCAACATCAGCGCGGTATCCATCACGGTGCGGGTCATTGGCGTGATGTGCGACTGGTTGCCGAAGCCGTCCGGCGTCAGGTCGTGCGGCACCAGCCCCAAGGTCTCCTTGAACCCGACGACGCCGCAACAGGCGGCGGGGATGCGGCTCGACCCGCCGCCGTCGGTGCCGATCCCGATGGGTCCGAGCCCGGCCGCCACCGCCGCCGCCGCGCCGCCCGACGAGCCGCCGGGGGTGCGGCTCAGGTCCCAGGGGTTGGCGGTCCGGCCGAACAGCGGCGCCTCGGTAAAGCATTTATGGCCGAACTCGGGGGTCGTCGTCTTGCCGACGAGGATGGCCCCGGCCGCCTTCAGGCGCGCCACCGCCACTGAATCCGCCGCCGGCACATTGTCCGCCAGCGCCACCGACCCGAACGTCGTGCGCACCCCGGCGGTGTTGACGAGATCCTTCACCGCAAACGGCACGCCGTGCAGCGCCCCCAGCGCCTCGCCGCGCATCACCGCCTGTTCGGCCAGCCGCGCCGCCGCCCGCGCCTCGTCGGCGCAGATGGTGATGAAAGCGTTGAGGCTCGCCCGGCTCGCAGTGATGCGCTGCAGCAGGTCGTCGACAATCTCGACCGGCGAAACCCGCCGTCGGACGACCAGCGTCGCCAATTCCGCCGCCGGCGTGTAAGCAAGATCGTCGGTCATCGTGTGAAGCCTTGTGCGGCAAATGCAGGCCAACCGTATAAGCTCCGGCCGCATGGAAAGCGACACGCTGCACCGCTACGAACGGATTGCGCCGTTCTACGACCTCCTCGACCTGCCGTTCGAACGACGGCGCTACCAGGCGTTGCGGCCGCTGCTGTTCCAGGGCCTTGATGGACGCCTGCTCGACGCCGGCGTCGGTACCGGCCGCAATTGCGAATTCTACCCCGCCGCTGCCGACGTCACCGGAATCGACCTCAGCCCGGCCATGCTGGCGCGCGCCGCCCGCCGCTGCCCGACATTGGCGGCCGCCGGGCGGCTCAAGTGCATGGACGTGACGGCGCTTGACTTCCCCGACCGCTCGTTCGACGCGGCGGTAGCGACATTTCTGTTTTGCGTGCTGCCGGATGCGTTGCAGGTACCGGCATTGCGGGAACTCGGCCGCGTCGTCAAACCCGGCGGCACCATCCGGCTGCTCGAGTATGTCCGGCCGCGAGGCACAGTGCGGCGGCTCTTGTCGCGGCTCTGGCAGCCATGGGTCGCCTGGGCCTATGGCGCGAGCTTCGACCGCCAGACCGAGCGCCACATCCCGGAGGCGGGGCTCGAACTCGTCGAGAGCCGCTACGTCGTCGAGGATCTCGTCAAGCTGCTGACGGCCCGGGTCATCGCCCATGGCGGGCAGGCCATCTGATCCCGCTCGATCATCTTGAGGAAAACTGAAGCGCCGATCATTCCGCGGCCGCCGGCGTCGGGCCGCGCGGGCGCGGCTTGCGCAGCAGCAGCAACAGCGGCGCCGCCAGGAAGACGATGATCATCATCAGCTTGAAATCGTCGATATAGGCGACCATCTGCGCCTGCCTGGTCACCTCGGCGTTGAGCGCGGCGATGCCGGTTGCGCTGTGGAGGCCCCACGGCGCCGGCAGGTGCTGGGCCAGCGGGTTGTCGGGCCGCAGCCCCTGGACGAGGCGGGAGTGCACGGTCTGCGTGTTCTCGGCCAGCAGCGCGACGACGATCGAGATGCCGATCGAGCCGCCGACATTGCGCATCAGGCTGAAGATCGCGGTGCCCTGGGTCAGCAGGTTGCGCGGCAGGGTCGCAAAGGTGACCGTCGACAGCGGCGTGAACACGAAGCCAAGGCCGAAGCCCTGCAGCACGCCGGAAACGATGATCGGCCCCATCCCCATCTGCAGCGAAAAGCCGGTCATCTGCCACGACGAGATCCCGGCCAGCAGCAGCCCGGTCAAGATAATGAGGCGGATGTCGATGCGGCCGACCAGGCGCGCCACGAGAAACATCGCGATCATCGTCCCGACGCCGCGCGGCGCCGTCACGAGGCCGGTCGTCACCACCGGGTAGTTCATCAGGTTCTGCAGCATCAGCGGCAACAATGTCATCGTGCCGTAGAGCGGGATGCCGATCAGCGCCATCAGGACGGTGCCGACCATGCAGTTGCGGTCCTGCAAGAGGTCGCGGTTGAGGAACGAGCGCGCGCCGGCGGTGACGGTGTGGACGATAAACAAATAGAGCGCGAGCGCCGCGACGATCGCCTCGATCCAGATCTCGGTCGAGCCGAACCAGTCCTTCACTTCGCCGCGGTCGAGCAGCATCTGCAACGCGCCGATCGCGAGGCTCAGCGTCGCAAAGCCGAAAAAGTCGAACTGCTCGCGGTGACCGTGCCGGCTCTCGTGGATGAAGATGAAGATCCCGATCGCCGCCAGGATGCCGACCGGCAGGTTGATGTAGAACACCCAGCGCCAGTTGTAGGCGTCGGTCAGGTAGCCGCCGAGCGCCGGGCCGATGATCGGCCCGAGGATGACCCCCATGCCCCACACCGCCATCGCCTTGGCGTGGCGCTCCGGCGGGTTGATCTGGAACAGCACGGCCTGGGAGAGCGGCACCAGCGCGGCGCCGCAGACGCCCTGCAAGAGGCGGTAGACGACGAGCTGCCCCAGGCTGGTGGCGGCGCCGCACAAGGCCGAGGCCAGCGTGAAGCCGATCACCGAGACGAGAAACACGTACTTGATGCCGAACCGGCCGGCGAGCCAGCCGGTCAGCGGCGTCATGATCGCGGCGGCGACGATGTAGGAGGTGACGACCCAGGCGATCTGGTCCTGCGATGCCGACAGCGAGCCCTGCATGTGCGGCAGCGCGACGTTGGTAATCGTCGTGTCGACGCCCTGCATGAACGTCGCCAGCATGATCGAGATCGTAATGGCGACGCGGTTGGCATGCGGGCGGCCCTCTACCGCCTCTCCCCTCACTGCGGCGTCTCGCCCGCCTTATCCGCCGCCTTGCCCGGCGCGGCTTCGCCGGCCTGGGCGGGCCCGAACGCCCTGCCGGTGACGCGGTCGAGCCAGACGAGCCATGGCCGGCGATACTGCGTATCGACCTCGACATTGGCGCTTAGCCCGGCATGCAGCAGCCGGTTTCTCGGGTCATCGAGCGAGATGCGCACCGGCAGGCGCTGCACCACCTTGACCCAGTTGCCGGTGGCGTTCTCCGGCGGCAGCAGCGAGAAGGTGAGGCCGGTGCCCGGGCTGAGGCTCTCGACCTTGCCGTGGAACACGACCCCCGGATAGGTGTCGATCTCGACCGTCGCATCCTGGCCCGGGTGCATATAGGTCAGCTCGGTTTCCTTGAAATTCGCCTCGACCCAGACGCGTTTCGAGATCATCGAGAAGACCGGCGTCGAGGCGGTGACGTAGGAGCCGACCTGGAGCTGGTCGACCTTGGTGACGATGCCCGGTTCGGCCGCCTTGATCAGTGTATGCGAGAGGTCGAGCTCCGCCTTGTCGAGCGCCGCCTGGGCCCGCCTTACCGAGGGATGCTGGTCGATCGGCATGTTCGCGTCGCCGCCGAGCTGGGCCAGCGCATTGGCGACTTCGCTCTGCGTCGAGGCGACCTTCTGGCGCGCCGTCTGCATCGAGTTTATCACCTGGTCGAAGGTCGCCCGCGCCGCGACGCCGCTGGCAGCGAGCTGGCGCTGCCGCTGGTATTCGCGCTCCTGATAGGCCAGCGTCTCCTGCGCCGATTTGGCGTCCGCCAGCTTCTGGTTGTAGGTCGCCTTCAGCGCCTCGACCTGCAGCCTCGCCGCGGCGAGCATCGCCTTGGCCTCCTCGACCGCGATCTTGTACGAGCGGTCGTCAAGCTGGAACAGCAGCTGACCCTTGGCGACGCGCTCGTTGTCATGCACCGCGACCTTGACGACGCGGCCGGAAATGTCGGCGCTGATCATCGTGCGCGCCGCCTGCACATAGGAGTCGTCGGTCGAGACGTAGCGGCCGCTCGTCAGGTACCACCAGGTTCCGAGGATCACGACGACGAGCGGTCCGGCCAGCATCAACGGCAGGCGCAGCCGCTGGCGCAACGGGCGGCGGGACGGCCGGGTCACCACCTCGGCGCCGCGGTCGCCGAAGACGCGGCGAAAGCCGCGGACCGGAAGTTCGTTTTCGGTGGAGGTGGAGGTGGTCATCGGCTGACCGCCACTTCGGCCACCACCGCGTCGGCCGCGGCATCGGTGAGCGGCTTTTTGGCCTGCCTGGGTGATCCAGTGGGCGATCCGGCGGGGGGCGCCAATGCCGCTTCGGCGGGCGGCGGCGCGACCCGCTCGGGCGGCACGACGCGCTCCGACAGCGCCGCATGCACCCGCCCCAAAAGGTCGATAAGCGCCGTCGCCTCGCTTGCCGACAGCCGCGTCAGCGCCTCGTCGCGCGTCTCGTTGGCGACGTTCCAGATGCGGCCGAGGATCGGGCGCGCCTTGGCGGTCAAGTAGAGCCGGCGGGCGCGGCGGTCGGCGGGATCGGGGCGGCGCTCAATCCAGCCCGCCTCCTCCATGCGGTCGATCTGCCGTACCAGCGTCATCGGCCGGATCTCGAGCAGATCGGCGAGGCCGGCCTGGTTGATGCCCTCGTTGCGGGCGAGGTAGCCGAGCGTGCGGCATTGCGCCCGGGTGAGCCCAAGCCGCCGCCCGTTATAGTCGAACCGCCGTCCGAACAGACGTGCGACATCATTGACAAGAAAGCCGAAACTGCGTTCGAGGTCCAACAGACCACCTCCGGATACCACGCCAGGCTGATAGTAAGCCGGAGATAATATCTACCGCCGCTCTTTCCCAGCGCGAAGAGCGGGGGGCAGCCCTTCGCGAATGCGATGGCTGGGATAACGCGGGGTTCGGAGGCGGCAGGTTCCTCCCCGCTGCGGGGGGAGGAACCGGCACAGGGAGCCGCGGGCCTAATTGCTGAGGCGATAGAACTTGGCGGCGTTCTCGCAGGTGATCTTGTGGATCTGGTCGGGCGTGAGGCCGACGAACTGCTCCTCGATGTACTTGGTCGATTCCGGCCAGATCCCGTCGGTGTGCGGGTAGTCGGAGCCCCACATCATGGTCTCGACGCCGATGTCGTCGAGCAGCTTGGCGCTGATCGGGTCGAACTGGAAGGTGCACTTGCACTGGCGGCGCCAGTATTCCGACGGCTTCAGCTTCATCAGGTCGCGGAAGCGGTCCTCGAACTCGAAATCCATGCGGTGCAGCGCGTAGGCGAGCCAGCCGGCGCCGCTCTCGCCAAAGCTGACGCGCAGGTTCGGGTAGCGCTCGAAGACGCCGGCGCCGATCATCCCGGCGATGATGTGGATGAGCCCCATCTGGAACGCCGAGACGCCGGTGAACATCGCGGCGCGGCGCACGTTGGGCGCCTCGGTGCGGGCGCGCGGCGGGGTCGTCGGGAAGGTATGGAAATGCAGCGGCAGGTCAACTTCGTCCACCGCCTTCCAGAACGGCTCCCAGCTCGGGTGCCACATCGGCTCCATGTCCCATGAGCACGACAGTTCGAGGCCTCTGAGCCCCAGCTTGGCAACCCGGCGCACCTCCTTCACGGCGTCCTTGACGCTGCCGTACGGCAGGCAGGCCAGCCCGATCTGGCGGTCGGGATAGTGGCTGCAGAATTCCTTCAGCCAATCGTTGTAGATCCGCAGCACTTCGTTCGAGGCTTCCTGGTCGTTGAGCTTGGAGGCGGTGCCGAGGACGCCGTAGATGACTTCGGCGTCGACGCCGTCCTCTTCCATGTCCTTCAGCCGCAGATGCGGGTCGTTGCAGCGCACCTTGCCCTGCTTGGCGTCGGAGAAAAGGCCGTGCTCGGCCATGATGTCGACACGCACGTTCTGCCCGGGGACGAGCTTGGCGCCGCCCGGGCCGACGCCGTAGAGGAGGCCGAAATTCGCGCCGTTCTTGGCCACCCATTGCGGCCCGTCCGGCCCGTCCTCGACATACGGCATGCGGTCTTTCAGCTCGCGCCGGCAATTCTCGGTGAACAGGCCGGGCGGCATCCACGGCATGTCGAGATGGCAATCGGCCGAGATGCGGCGGTAATGCATGGCGGGCTCCCTTCGCTCGATACGCGCTGGCCCACACTGTAACGCCGTTGGCAACCCTTTTGCCAATGCCGGGAATGCACGCCTCGCCCTGACGGGCGCATAGCCTCGACCCTGGATGCGGCACCGCGCAATCCGCGCCACGCGCCGCCCGGTCAGCATCACGCAGAAATGATGGCGCCGCGGCAGCCGGCCGATTGGTCAGCGCTTCATAGCGAAATATCATTGCCTGCACCAAAGGTTGACCTGTATGCGCCTTGCGGGTGGCCGAGGCCGAATGCAGGCGCGGAACGACAGCTCGAAGGGCGTTGCCATGTCCAAGCCGAAATGCGTCGTGGGGATCGCAACCGTTGTCGTGTGCCTATTGGCCGCCGCCGGTGCGTCGGCGCAGCAGCCGCCGCCGCAATCCCCCAACATGACGTTCTTTGTCACCAGCGCCGGGCCCGGCAAGGGCGCCGACCTGGGCGGGATCGAAGGCGCCGACCGGCAGTGCCAGAAGCTGGCGGAGGCGGCGGGCGCCGGCGGCAAAACCTGGCGGGCTTATCTGAGCACGCAGGCGGTGGATGGGGCCACCGCCGTCAACGCCCGCGATCGCATCGGCACGGGCCCCTGGCAGAATTTCGCCGGCGAGGTCGTCGCGAAAAACGTCGACGAGCTGCATAGCGACAACAACAAATTGAGCATGGAGATCTCGCTCACCGAGCGCGGCACCAAGGTCGCCGGCCGCGGCTACACGCCTAACTATCACGACGCCCTGACCGGGACGCAGCCGGATGGCCGGGCGTTCCCGCCGAACGAGGACCGCACCTGCCACAATTGGACCAGCAGCACAAAGGGTGCGGCGATGGTCGGCCACATCGACCGCAAGGGCCTGCGCGAGGACGCGGCTTCGCACTCGTGGAATTCGTCGCATCCGTCGCGCGGCCCCGACGGCGGCTGCAGCCAGAACGATCTGCACAGCACCGGCGGCAACGGCTTGTTCTACTGCTTCGCCGCCAAGTAGCTCGCGTCGTTGTAGGATGGGCTGAGCGCAGCGAAGCCCATCTCCTAGCGGCGCCGGTAATGATGGGCTTCGCGGCGCTCAGCCCATCCTACGAGGGTCGAGAATTGTGGATCGCCGCCCAGATGCGGGCGGGGCTGGCCGGCATGTCGAGGTGTTTGACGCCGAGCGGGGCGAGCGCGTCCATCACGGCGTTGACGATGGCGGGCAGCGCGCCGACCGTGCCGGCTTCGCCGGCGCCTTTGGCGCCCAATGGGTTGCGCTTGGTCGGGACCGGGTTCGAGGTCACCTCGATGACCGGCAAATCCGCGGCCCGCGGCATCGCATAGTCCATGAAGCTGCCCGACAGCATCTGCCCCGACTCGCGGTCGTAGACGACCGCTTCCATCAGCGCCTGCCCGAGGCCCTGCATGACGCCACCGTGGATCTGGCCATGCAGGCCCACTGGGTTGACGACGGTGCCGACGTCGTCGACGACGACGTAGTTGACGATCTCCAGCCCGCCGGTCTCGGGATCGATCTCGACCTCGCAGACATGGCTGCCGTTGGGGTAGGTGAAATCGTCGGGGGCGAACGTGCCGGTCTCGAAGAAGCCGCCTTCGAGGCCCGGCGGCAATGCCGGGGCGCGGAACGCCGCCTTCGCAACGTCGCTCAGCGACAGGCGGCGATCAGTCCCGGCCACCGCGAACGACCCGTCGGCAAATTCGATGTCGGCTTCCGCGGCCTCCAGGAGGTGCGCCGCCAGCTTCCTGCCCTTGGCGATGATCTTGTCGGCCGCCATCCACAAGGCGGAGCCGGCGATCACTGTCGAGCGCGAGCCGTTGGTGCCGATGCCGAAGGCGACGCGATCGGTGTCGCCGTCGATGTACTGGATGTCGGTCGGGTCGATGCCGAGCTTTTCTGCCAGCACCTGCTTGAATGTCGTCTCGTGCCCCTGGCCCTGGTTCTTGCTGCCCATCAAGAGCGTGACGTTGCCGCTCGGGTGAAAGCGGATCTCGGCGAATTCCTGCCCCGGCCCGGCCGCCTTCTCGATCGGGTTGGCGAGGCCGATGCCGCGGATCTTGCCGCGCTGCCTCGCCTCCTCCCGCCGCCGCGCAAAGCCGTCCCAATCGGCCAGCTGCAGCACCTTCTGCTGGTTGGCGACGAAATCGCCGCAATCGTAGTTGAGCCCCATCGCGGTCTTGTAGGGCAGCCGGGTGATCATGTTGCGGCGGCGCAGCTCGACCGGGTCCTCGTGCAGTTCGCGCGCCGCGTCGTCGATCAGTCGCTCGATGACATAGGTCGCCTCGGGCCGGCCGGCGCCGCGATAGGGCGCGGTGCCGTTGGTGTTGGCCATCACCGCGAGGACGGCGACATAGGCCGCCGGGATGTCGTAGACGCCGGTCAGCGTGCCGACATTGCCGAACGTCGCGAGGAGATTGCGCTCGGACGAGATGTAGGCGCCGACATTGGCGTAGGTCTTGACCCTGAGGCCGAGAAACTTGCCGTCAGCGTCGAGTGCCAGCTCGGCTTCGCTGATGTTGTCGCGGGCATGCTCGTCGGCGAGGATCGCCTCCGAACGCTCGCACACCCATTTGACGGGCCGCCGCAATTGCTT
Organism: Thiohalocapsa sp.; assembly: GCA_050257895.1. Classification (GTDB taxonomy): domain Bacteria; phylum Pseudomonadota; class Alphaproteobacteria; order ATCC43930; family CGMCC-115725; genus DATARH01. Next base: position 25,564 of record JBLMXS010000484.1, on the reverse strand, counting down.
CGCCGCCAGCAGCACGAGCCGGTGCTCGGGGTACTGCCAGCCCTTGGTGCCGAAGCCGCCGCCGACATCGCCGGCGACAACGCGGATGCGGCCTTCGGGGATCTTGAAGATGCGGGTCGCCAAGGCCTGCCGCACGCGGTGCGGGTACTGCACGTCGGCGTAGAGCGTGAAGCGCTCCTCGCCCGGGTCCCATTGCCCGAGCGCGCCGCGCGGCTCCATGAAATGCGCGTAGACCCGGCTGATGACGTAGCGCCGCTTGACGACATGCGCTGCCTGCGCGAAGGCGGCCTCGGCCTTGGCCTGGTTGCCGGCCTCGAACAGGTTGGAGATGTTGTCGCGGCATTCCTCCCACACCGCCACCTTGCCGGCCGCCGCCTCCGCTGTGTCGGTGACCGAGGGCAAGGGCTCGTAGTCGACCATGACGAGATCGGCGGCGTCCTTCGCCTGCGCCAGGCTGTCGGCGACGACGAAGGCGACCGGTTCGCCCACAAAGCGCACCCGCCCCTGCGCCAGGCCGAGATGGGCGCGCGCGAACATCGGCGAGCCGTCCGGGCGCTTCCTCTGGAACGGCACGCCCATGACGCCGAGCCCGGCCCGGACGAGATCCTCGCCCGTCAGGATCAGCTGCACGCCGGGCGCGGCGAGCGCGGCGGACAGATCGATCCGGTCGATCCTGGCGTGGGCATGCGGCGAACGCAGCACGACCGCATAGGCCTGCCCCGGCAGGTTCACGTCGTGCTGGAAGCGGCCGTAGCCCCTGAGCAGCCGCTTGTCCTCGAACCGCCTGACCGGCTGCCCGATCCCGAACTGGCCCATCGCTCGCCCCCCGTTCCGCGCTCACCTGGCATGCTGCCGGCGGCGCGATCTTTTGCCCGCGGGCGAGAGGTTGGCAATCGCCATTTTGCCGGTGCCTGGAGCAGGATAATGGCCTGAGACAGCAAGGGGGAGGGAGGAATGGCCGAGCGTGCGCGCTTTCAGCTGGGGTTGGTGATGGCCGGCGCGATCTCGGCCGGCGCCTACACCGCCGGCGTCCTCGACTTTCTGCTCGAAGCGCTCGATGCGATCGAGGACGTGCGGGCTGGTCGCCCTGCCCAATACCTCGAGACGAGCGAGCCGGACAGCAAGCCGGTATTCGACCCGCCGCACCGTCTGTGCCTGAAAGCGCTGTCGGGGACGTCGGCGGGCGCGATGGTCACCGCGATCCTAACGACGGTGCTGGGCACGCGCATCCCACATGTCGGGCCTGGCCGGCGATGGGACGACGACACGCCGACCGGCAACCCGCTCTACGATGCCTGGGTGGAGCAGATCCACTGGGACAAGCTGCTGAGCACCGACGACCTTGCCGGCGGCGTCCCGGTCCGCTCGCTGCTCAACGCCCGGCACCTCGACGGAATCGTCGCCGATGCCCTGCGCTACGCCGAGCGGGTCGACTACCCGCGGCCCTACGTCATGCCGCGCCTTCCCGTCTATCTCTGCGTCGGCAACCTGCGCGGCGTGCGCTATTCGCTGAGCCTCGAGGTCGACAAGGATGTCGTCAACGAGCACCAGATGTCGATGCACGCCGACTGGCTCGGCTTCTGCTACGACCGCGATGCCAACGCGAGCCGGCCCGGAATGCGCTCGCTCGCCCCCGGCGGGCACCCCGATCGATGGCATCTGCTGGGTGGCGCCGCGCTCGCCAGCGGCGCCTTTCCGGTCGGGCTGTCGGCGCGGGCGCTGCAGCGTCCGTTCAATGACTACGTCGAGCGCAGATGGTACGACCCGGGAAAGCTGCTGCGGCCGCAGCGCCGGCAGGTCGATGGCCACGACGCCGAGCCGGCCTGCAATCCCGACTCGTGGCTCAGCGAGGCCGGCGGCTCCCGCAAGCTGAAGCCGCTCGACGCGCCAACCGATTTTCGCGACGGGGACTATGATTTCGTCAACGTCGACGGCGGCGTCTTCAACAACGAGCCGCTTGAGTTGTGCCGCGTCGCGGTGGCTGACGGCAAGGGGCACAACCCGCGAGACGGCCGCGAGGCCGACCGCGCTGTGCTGCTGATCGATCCGTTCCCCAACCTATTCGACCGCGACGACCATTACGATCCGCTCGCGCAGCAGCAGCTGCTGCTGGTTCTGCAGCACCTGATGGCGGCCTTCATCTCACAGTCGCGCTTCAAGCCGGACGAGCTGGCCTTGGCGAGAGACCCGCAGGTGGCGAGCCGCTACGCGATCATGCCGGTGCGCTACGGTGCAGGCGACGTCGCAGAAAAATACGCAATTGCCTGCGGCTCGCTTGGCGGTTTCGGCGGCTTCCTGTCGAAGGCGTTCCGCCATCACGATTTCATGCTCGGACGGCGCAACTGCCAGCGTTTTCTGGCATGTCACTTCGTATTGCCGGCCGACCCGGGAAAGGGCCACTTGAACCCGCTGTTCGCCGGCTGGACGGACGCTGCTACCCGTGCGCCGTTCGTCGTCAGGGCGCCGCTCGCGGTCGACGGCAGGATCGTCGAGAATGTCGAGCATCTGCCGATCCTGCCGTTGCTCGGCAAGCTGGCCTGCAGTGCGTATACGGCGACGCCGGCGTGGCCGGTCGATCCGTCGGATCTCACCATCGACGCGATCAGGGTAGCAATCGCAGCCCGCGCCGACGCGGTCAAGGACAGCCTCGTCGCGCAGTACCGGCCCGACTGGGTGCTGCGGCAGGGGATCGGCGTGCTGTGGGCGTGGAACCGCTGGAAATGGATCGAGCAGAAGGCAATTGCGCCGATTCTCGCAAATTTCCGGCAGCGGGGTCTGCTCACGGACGCTTGAGTCAGCGATTGTCATTGCGAGAAGCGCAGCGAGGCAGCAATCTCGACCGCGGAAGCGTACGCCCGACGAGATGAGCGTCGATGCGCGCGCCATCGCCAAATTAGGTGCGACGAGGCAGGCGGAAATGGAACGCATCGAGGTCGCCGGCATTTCGGTCGAGACGCTGATCCTCGGCTCGGGGCAGCCGCTGCTCTTCCTGCACGGCGGCGATTACGTGGCGCAGAACCGGCCGTTCCTCGAGCGGCTGGCGACGCGGTTCCGGGTCGTCATGCCGCGCCACCCCGGCTTCGGCGCGACGCCGCGCCCGGCCTGGTTCCGCACCGTGCACGACATCGCCTACCTCTATCTCGACCTGCTCGACCGCCTCGATCTCACCGACACGCTGCTGGTCGGCTCGTCGTTTGGCGGCTGGGTCGCGCTGGAGATGGCGGTGCGCTCCGAGGCACGGCTCGGGCATCTGGTGCTGATCGACTCGCTGGGACTGAAATTCGGCGACCGCGAGGAGCGCGAGATTGCCGACATCTACGCCTTGCCGGCCGAGGAGGTGCTGCGTCGCGCCTTCGTCGAGCCGGACCGCGTCGTCCCCGATTACGCCAAGCTCGACGATGCCGAGGCGCTGGCGATCGCGCGCGATCGCGAGGCGACGGCGCTCTACGGCTGGAAACCCTACATGCACGACCCGGCCTTGCGGCACTGGCTGCATCGCATCACGCGGCCGGCGCTGGTGCTGTGGGGCGACAAGGATGGCATCGCGACGCCCGCCTACGGCGAGAAGCTCGCCGCGTCGCTGCCGCAGGCGCACTTCGAGTGCATCCGGGAGGCGGCGCACTACCCGCACATCGAACAGCCCGAGGCGGTCGCCGCCGCGATCGAGCGGTTCGCTTCATCCAACTAGCGGCGTCATTGCGAGGAGCGGAGCGACGAAGCAATCCCGAGGGGCACGCGCCTCCACGGCACGAGATTGCTTCGCGGAGTTTATCCTCGGGCCGGCCGAAGGTCGGACCCGGAGGCTCGCAATGACGGCAAGAAATTAAAAGGAGAGCGGACATGATGCATACCTGGCATTTCAGCGAGATGGCCTATCACCCGGCGTGGGAGCACCTCAAGGACTCCTACCGCGTCACTGTCCCCAGCCGGCTTTATGACCCGAAGATCGGCGCCGACCTCTACCACCGCTATCTCGACGAATGGGCGCTGTGCGACGAGCTCGGCATCAACATCATGACCAACGAGCACCACGCCACCGCCACCTGCGCGGACTCGGTGTGCACGATCCCGAGGGCGATCCTGGCGCGCGAGACCAAGAAGGTGCGCCTGCTCGCGCTCGGCATGCCGATCGGAAATCGCAACGACCCGATCCGCGTCGCCGAGGAATATTCGATCATCGACGTGATCTCGCGCGGCCGGCTCGACATGGGCTTTGTCAAGGGCGTGCCGTTCGAGATCTCGCCGGCCAACACCAATCCGGCGGACTTGACCGACAGGTTCTGGGAGGCGCACGACCTGATCCTGAAGGCGATGACCAGCCATGACGGCCCGTTCAACTGGGAGGGCACGCATTTCCAATACCGCTCGGTCAACGTCTGGCCGCGCCCCTACCAGGAGCCGCACCCGCCGGTGTGGACGCCGGTCGGCAGCGAAGGCAGCGCCGCCGAGGCCGCCGCCCGCGGCATCACGATCGGCGTGTTGAATACCGGCTGGGCGCGCACCCCGGGGATCTTCGCCGCCTATCGCCGAAAGGCGGCCGAGGCCGGGCGCGAGGCGACGCCGGACAAGCTCGCGTACATGGCGCTGATCGGGGTCGGCGAGACCCGCGAGGAGGGGCTGCGACGGGCCGACCAGATCCTCGATTACAGCCGCACCTCGGGGATCGTCGCGCCGCAATTCGCCAACCCGCCCGGCTATGTGCCGGCACCGGGGGCGGCGCAGATGCTGAAGGGCGGCGGCGCGATGGCCGCCCGCGCAACCCGCGTGCAGAGGAAAGACGGCACGCCGATCAACCCGCGCACGATGTCGGTCGAGGACGCGATCGAGGCCGGCCTCTCCTTCGCCGGCACCCCCGACGACGTGTGGCAGCAATTAAAGGCGTTCTACGACCACGTCGGCGGCTTCGGCCACCTCCTGATGATGGGCCAAGGCGGCCACATCAGCCACGAAGACACCGTCAGCAACCTGACGCTGTTCTCGAAGGAGGTATTGCCTCGGCTAAAGGAATTGGGGTGATTTCGCAAGCGGCGTGCTGTGACACGTTGAGAGGGCCGGATGGCGGGCCCGACGAAAGTATTCGAGGTCAGGGCGCAGTGGGATTCGGAAGCCGGGGTCTGGTGGTGCTCGAACGACGAACTGCCGCTGACGACCGAGGCGGCGACCTTTGAAGGTTTGGTCGCGCAAGTCCTCGAAATCGCGCCCGAGATCGCGGCTGAAAACGGATTGGCGGCGCCAGGCGGCGAGATCGAGCTGCACGTCGTGGCGGAGCGCGTTCAATCTGTACCTGTGGTCGCTGCGGCGTGAATGCCGACAGCGTTCGATCGCGAGTTGCGCCGCCTCCTCAGGCAAGCGGGGTGCGCGTTCGTCCGGGCCGGCAAGGGCAGCCACGAAATCTGGTATGCCCGATCACCGACCGGCGCTTCCCCGTGCCGGCGGGTATCGTCAGCCGGGGCATACCGCGAATGCTGTATTGAACCAAGCCGGCCTGCCGAAGACGTTCTGAGCCAGCAACGGGCCTAGCCGGGAGAAAGCGATGTCGGAGACCGATCCGGGCGAGCCCGGGCTGTTCGAGATCATTCATACGACGCGGTCGATGCGGCGGCTGAAGCCGGATGCGGTTCCAGATGCGCTCATTCGAAAGATCGTCGAGGCCGGGACGGCGGCCCCCTCGGGCGGGAATATGCAGCGCTGGCGGTTCCTCGTCGTGAAGGACCCCGAGGTGAAGCGTCAAGTCGCGGTCTATTACAAGCGCGCCTGGGACGAGCAGGCGGCGCCGCGCTACCGGAGCGGCGCGCCGGCGCCGGGCGCCAGCGCCGAGCGCTTCCAGCGCATGCTGGCGGCGGCGCAACACCTCGCCGACCATATCCACGAGGCGCCGGTGTGGATCGTGCCGTGTCTTGAAGGGGCGCCGGGCCAGGTCCCGAGCCGCTGGGCGGGCTCGTCGATCTATCCGGCGGTGCAGAACATGCTGCTGGCAGCGCGCGCCCTCGGCCTCGGCGCGACGCTGACGACGCTGCACCTCAATTTCGAACAGGAGGTCGAGGCGATCCTCGGCCTCCCGGACGGGACGCATTCCTATGCCCTGATCCCGCTCGGCTGGCCGCTCGGCCGCTTCGGCGCGGTGACGCGCGCCCCGGTCGAGGAGGTGACGTTCCTCGACGGCTGGGGCACGCCTTATCGCGCGTGACGGTGGGCCGCCGGCGGAGTGAACCGCAACCTCCGGACGTTGGCGCGGTATCGGCAATAGGAGGTTGGTCCATGCTGCTGCGCCTGACCCTTGGCATCGCCGCAGGGGGCATCGGCTTCGGGCTGTTGCTCGCCGCTCCCGCGATGGCCGCCCCGCTCCGCGCGCCGGCGGATCCCGCCATGCCGCCCCTCGTGCTGGTCAAGCATGGCGGCGGCCACCACGACAACGGCCGCCACCTTGGGTGGTACAAGCATCACGGCGACGACGAGGACGAGGACGAGCACGAGGGCCGTCGTTGGTCGCGGCGTACCCTGCCTGGTATGCGGTTTCCGTCGGCGCCGGCTTACGGCATGCCGGGCTACGGCAGCTCGTATCCGCCGCCGGCATACGCTTATCCGCCGCCGGTTTACGGCCCGCGGTACTGAGCCCAGCCTCTCCTCTCGGGGGTTCAGCGGCAGGATGTCGCAGCCCTCGGCTAGCGGCGCAGCGCGTGAATCCGGATGCCGTCGGGTGCCGGGGATGCTAGACGTATAACACGTCTATAATCACCCAAGCAGGCTGGCGGACCAGGAGGCGCGCCCGGGATGAGAAAACTCGCGATTGCCGCTGCGGCGATTGTCGCGGCGGCAAGTGCTGCCCTGTTGCTGCCGCCGATGTTTGAAGCCAGCGCGCCCGCTGCGGCAGCCGAAAAGAAGCCCGCCGGCGCCGGCCCGGCCGTGCCGGTGACCGCAGGGACGGTTGCCGCCGCGAATGTGCCGGTCATGCTCAATGCGATCGGCACCGTGCAGGCCTACAACATGGTGACGATCAAAAGCCGGGTCGACGGCCAGATCGTCAAGGTCGCGTTTACAGAGGGCCAGGAGGTCAAGGCCGGCACGCCGCTGATCCAGATCGACCCGCGGCCCCTTCAGGCGGCGCTCGACCAGGCGCTGGCGACCAAGGAGAAGGACGAGGCGCAGCTTGCCAATGCCCAGGCCGACCTCGTGCGCTGGGCGGAGTTGGTGCCGCAAGGGGTCAAGTCGCGCCAGACCTACGATCAGCAGAAGGCGCTGGTGGCGCAATTGCAGGCGTCGATCAAGGGCGACCAGGCGCAGATCGACACGGCGCGCATCAATCTCGGCTTTACCGACATCCGCGCCCCGATCAGCGGTCGCCTCGGCGCCCGCCTGGTCGACGCCGGCAACATGGTGCGCGCCGCCGACGGTGCCGGCCTCGTGACGGTGGCGCAGCTGCGGCCGATCATCGTCACCTTCACGGTGCCGCAGGAGAACGCGCACAAGGTGCGCGAGCGCCAGGCCAAGGCGCCGCTTGATGTGCTGGCCTACGGCGACGACAACGCGACATTGCTCGGCAAAGGCAAGCTGACGCTGATCGACAACACGATCGACCAGACCAGCGGCACGATCCGCCTGAAGGCGACCTTCGCCAACGACGACGAGCGGTTGTGGCCGGGGCAGTTCGTCAATGTGCGGGTCATCCTCAACATCCGCAAGGACGTGCCGACCGTGCCGGCGCAGACCGTGCAGGAGGGACCGAACGGCAACTTCGCCTACGTCATCAAGGATGACGAGACGGTCGAGCGGCGCCACGTCGAGGTCGCCGCCGTCCAGGACGGCCTAGCGGTCATCGCCAAGGGGCTGTCGGCCGGCGAGAAGATCGTCGTCGAAGGCCAGTACCGCCTGACCGCGGGCACCCACGTGCGCACGACAGCGCCGGCGGCGAAGCCGGCTCCGCCGGCGAATGCAACCTCGGCGCCGGCGGCAGCGAAAGCGGCCGGATGAGCACCGCGGTAGAAACCCTAAACGTATCTTCGACCAAGGACGCCGGCCGATGAGCATCTCCGCGCCCTTCATCCGGCGGCCGATTGCGACGTCGCTGTTGATGCTCGGGATCCTCGTGTTCGGGGTGGCGGCCTATAACCTGCTGCCGGTGGCGGCATTGCCGCGGGTCGACTTCCCGACCATCGTCGTCAGCACCACCTACCCCGGCGCCAGCCCCGACACGATGGCCTCGGCGGTGGCAACGCCGCTCGAGCAGCAATTCGCCCGGCTGCCGGACCTCAGCGAGATGAGCTCGACGAGCGGCGTCGGCACGACGGTCATCACGCTGCAGTTCGACCTCGCCCGCAATATCGACGCCGCCGCGCAGGACGTGCAGCAGGCGATCAACGCGGCCGGCGGCTCGTTGCCGAAGGACCTGCCGAGCCCGCCGACCTATCGCAAGACCAACCCCGCCGACCGGCCGGTGATGATCTACGCGATCCATTCGGACGCGATGCCGATCTACAAGCTCGACGACTACGCCTACACGATCATCGCGCAGCGGCTGTCGACGGTGAACGGCGTCTCGGAGTCGCGCATCTTCGGCCAGAAACCTTACGCGGTGCACGTCCAGGTCAATCCGGGGGCGCTCGCCGCCCGCGGCATCGGCCTCGAGGAGGTGCGCAGCGCGATCAACACCGCCAGCGTCAACCGCCCGACCGGCAACCTGACGGGGCCGCACCGCGCCGTCACGATCGACACCAACGACCAGATCTACGATGCCGCCGGGTTCCGCAAGGTCATCGTCGCCTGGCGAAACGGCGCGCCCGTGCGCCTCGGCGACATCGCCGATGTTGTCGACGGCGTGCAGAACGCCCGCACCGGCGCGTGGTTCACCGGCAAGCCGGCCGAGGGGCTGGCGATCCAGCGCGAGGCCGGCGCCAACACGATGCAGGTGGTCGAGACGATCAAGGAGACGTTGCCGAAGCTGATGGAGTCGGTGCCGCCGTCGGTGCATATCGACATGGTGTCCGACCGCTCGCTGGTGATCCGCGCCGCGGTGCACGACGTGCAGTTCACGATGATGGTGACGATCGGCCTCGTGATCCTGGTGATCTTCGTCTTTCTGCGCACGATCTGGGCGACCGTCATCCCGAGCCTTGCGGTGCCGCTGTCGCTGCTCGCGACGTTCGCGATCATGTACGGGGTCGGCTACAGCCTCGACAACATCTCGCTGATGGCGCTGACGATCTCGGTCGGGTTTGTCGTCGACGACGCGATTGTCATGATCGAGAACATCGTGCGCTACCTCGAACAGGGCGACCGCCCGTTCGAGGCGGCGCTCAAAGGCGCCGGGCAGATCGGCTTCACGATCATCTCGATCACGTTTTCGCTGATCGCGGTGTTCATCCCGCTCCTGTTCATGGGCGGCATCATCGGCCGGCTGTTCCGCGAATTCGCGGTGACGGTGTCGGTGGCGGTGGTCGCGTCGGCGTTCATCTCGCTGACGCTGACACCGGTTTTGTGCTCGCTGTTTCTGAAAGGGGAGGGGGAGCATCCGCCGGGCCGCCTCAGCCGCTTTGCCGAGCGCTGCTTCAACGCCGCGCTCGCCGGCTACGACCGCGGCCTCAGATTCATCTTCCGCCACCAGCCGTCGGCATTGCTGGCGACGCTGGCGCTCATGGGGCTGACCGGCTACCTCTATGTCACAATCCCAAAAGGCTTTTTTCCGCAGCAGGACACCGGCTTCATCTTCGGCCAGGCGGTGGCACGGCAGGACACCTCGTTCCCGAAGATGGCCGGGATGCTGCACCAGATCGTCGATATCGTGCGGCGTGATCCGGCCGTTTCGGGCGCGTTCTATTTCGCCGGCGCCTACTCCTACAATCCGACTGAGAACACCGGCCGCGTCTTCATCCAGCTGAAGCCGCATGACGAGCGCAACGTCACCTCGGACCAGGTCATCCAGCGGCTGCGCCCGAAAGTGGCGGCGGTAGAAGGCGCCAAGTTCTTCATGCAATCGGGCCAGGACATCAGCATCGGCGGCCGCCTCAGCCGCACCCAGTACCAGTACACGCTGACCGACACCAACGATTCGGAGCTCAACCATTGGGCGCCGATCGTCGAAGCCGAGATGCGCAAGATCCCCGAACTGCAGGACGTCGCCTCCGATCAGCAGGTCGCGGCACCGCATTTGGCGATCGCGATCGACCGCGATACCGCCGCCCGCCTCGGCATCTCGATGTCGGCGATCGATGAGACGCTGTACGACGCGTTCGGCCAGCGCCAGGTCGCCACGATGTACACCGCGACAAACCAGTACAAGGTCATCCTCGAGGTCAAGCCCGAGTTCCAGACCGACCCGACCGCGCTAACGAAGATCTATGTGCCGGGCCCGGGCGGGGTGCAGGTGCCGCTCAGCAGCTTCTCGCATGTCAGCGACAAGGTGGAGCCGCTGCTGATCAGCCACCAGGGGCAGTTTCCGGCGGTGACATTGTCGTTCAACCTGGCGCCGGGCGTCGCGATCGGCCAGGCGGTCGAGAAGATCCAGGCGATGGAGCAGGGCCTACATATGCCGGCCTCAGTCAACGGCTCGTTCCAGGGCACGGCGCAGGCGTTCAAGGCCTCGCTGTCGTCGACGCCACTCCTGGTCGCGGCCGCCATCCTCGTCGTCTACATCGTGCTCGGCATGCTCTACGAGAGCTACATCCACCCGATCACGATCCTCTCGGCGCTGCCGTCGGCCGGCGTCGGGGCGTTGCTGGCGCTGATGATCATGCATTACGACCTCAGCGTCATTGCCCTGATCGGCGTCATCCTGTTGATCGGCATCGTCAAGAAAAATGCGATCATGATGATCGACTTCGCGCTCAGCGCCGAGCGCAACGAGGGCAAGAGCCCCTTGGAGGCGATCCACGAGGCCTGCCTGTTGCGCTTCCGGCCGATCATGATGACGACGTTCGCGGCCTTGTTCGGCGGCCTGCCGATTGCGCTCGGCCAGGGCGCCGGCTCCGAATTGCGCCGGCCGCTCGGCATTGCGATGGTCGGGGGGCTGTTGGTGTCGCAATGGCTGACGCTCTACACCACGCCGGTCATCTATCTCTACCTGGACCGGGCGAGCCGCTTGCTCGGCGCCGCGCGCCGTCCGTCGCGGCTGGCCACCGCGCTCGCCGACAAGCCGCGTCCGGCGCTGGCGGAGGGCACGCGTGATGCCGCCGAGTGAAGCTGCCGATCATCGCGATGTCGGGAGGGTGGCGCAGCTGACGCCGCCGGCGGCCGCCGGCGGCGCGCCTCGCGGCCGGCCCGATGCGGCGGCATTGCAGCCCAATATCGGGGCGATGCTGCACGAGGTGGCGCGGCTGATCCGGCGCCGCTTCGAACGAGCGGCGCGCCAGAAGGGGCTGGCGATCACCCGCCAGCAGGCGCGCGCGCTGCTCTATATCGCGCGCAACGAGGGGCTGAGCCAGGCCGCGGTGGCGACGATGCTCGACATCGAGCCGATCGCGCTGGTGCGGCTGCTGGACCGGCTGCACGAGGAGGGGTTCGTCGAGCGCCATGCCCATCCGACCGACCGTCGGGTGCGGACATTATGGCTGACGCCGCTCGGCTGGGGCGCGGTCGACCAGGTGCTGGCGATCAACGAGGCGATCCGCGAGGAAGCCTGCGTCGCGCTGTCGCCGGAGGCGCGCGAGGCCCTGCTGCGGGCGCTTGCCGACATGAAGGCGAGCCTGCTGCGCGTCGAGTCTGCCGAAGCCGCCGCCGCCGATTGACCCGCTCTCAGGGCAGCGCCGGGGTGCGATCGCGCATCGGCGCCGGCGCGGCCGCACTGTCGCGGCCGGCGGCAGCAACCCGGAACAGGACGTAGAGCGCCCACAGCTTTTTACCGTGGTCCGAACGGCCGGCATTGTGCTCGCGCAGCAGCCGCTCGATGGCGGCGCGCGCGAACCAGTCCGCCACCGGGTTACTCTCTGACAGCAGCACGTCCTCGACCCGCTCGCGCAACAGGGTGCGCAGCAGACCACCGATCGGCACCGCGAACCCGTGCTTCTTGCGCGCGACGATGGCGTCCGGCAGATAGCGCCTTGCAACTTCCTTCAGGACCAGCTTGCCGCCGCTGCCGCCGAGCTTCAGCGATGTCGGCAGGCCGGCGGCGTACTCGGCCACCGCCCGGTCGAGGAACGGCGAGCGCACCTCGAGGCTGTTGAACATCGAGGCGCGATCCGTCTTGGTCAGGATGTCATCCGGCAGATAGGTGCGGAGAAACAGCAGCAGCAGCAGGTCGACCGGCGACAGCTCCGCCGCCTCGGCCGCTTCATGATCGATCGGCGCGAAGGCCTCGGCCAGCGCCTGCTGCGGCCGAGGCAGCGCCTCAGGGCGCCACAGTTCCGTCATATCCTCCGGTGCGAACGGCGCCATCCACAGAAAGGATTGGCGCGCCACCGACCCGCCGAGGCCATGCGACAGCTGGCGCAGCACAAAATTCCAGCTCATGTAGCTCCCCTGGCCGGGCAATGCCGCCGCTGCGGCGGCGAGCAGACGCCCCGCCGCGGGCGGGACCAGGCGCAGCGCCGGGGCGAAGCGCTGCAGCCGGAAATTCGGATATCCGGCGAACAATTCGTCGGCGCCGTCGCCGCCAAGCGCCACCGTCATCCGCTGCCGCGCCGCACGGCAGACGAGGTAGGTCGGCAGCAGCGAGGAATCGCCGAGCGGCTCGCCGAGCCGGTCGCCGATCGCATCGCACGCTGCGACGAGATCACGGGGGCCGAGTTCGACGATCTCGTGATGCAGGCCGAGATGGCGCGCCACTGCCGCCGCATGCGGCGTCTCGTCGAAGCCGTCGCCGGCGACCCGTACCGTCAGCGCCGCCAGATCCGGCGCCGTCTGCGCCATCAGTGCGGCAACAAGGCTTGAATCGACGCCGCCCGAGAGAAACACCCCGACCGGCACGTCGGCGACGAGGCGCCGTCGCACCGCTCCCTGCAACATCGCATCGAGACACTCGGCCGCCTCGTCGAGGCGCGGTTTGCCTGGTTTGCCGGCGACGCCGCCGATCCGCGGCGGCCAGTACCGCTCGCGGCTGATCCGGCCGTTATGCCAGACGAGCATCGTGCCGGGCTCGAGCTTGGCAATGCCGTGCCACCCGGAGGCCGTTCCCGGCAGATACTCGAACAGGAGATGGCTGTAGGCCGCTTGCCGGTCCGGCTCGGTATCGCGGAAATCGGGATGGCGCAACAGCGCGCGGGCCTCCGAGGCGAAGGCCAGCCGGCCCTGCCTGACGCTGTAATAGAGCGGCTTCTCGCCGAAGCGGTCGCGCACCAGGTGGAGGTCCCCGGTAGCGCCGTCGCGATAGGCGAACGCAAACATCCCGTCGATGCGTTCGAGCGCGCTGCGCACGCCGCCCTGGCGGATCAGCTGGAACAGCGCTTCGGTGTCCGAGCGGTCGCGCAGCGAGACGCCGGCGGCGCGCAGCTCGTCAGCCAGGTCGCGATAGCCGTAGATCTCGCCGTTGAAGATCAGTGCGTCGCCGCTGGCCTCGTCGACGCGCGGCTGCGCCCCTCCGATCAGGTCGATGATCGCCAGCCTGGTATGGCCAAGCGCGATCCCGGAATCGACGAAGACGCCTTCCGCATCGGGGCCGCGATGCCGCAGGGCATCGTTCATTGCGGCAAGAACCCGGCGCGCCTCCGGCCCCGGCGAGGTGAAGCCGGCTAGGCCGCACATCCTACCACCGTTGCGCCATCACCTTCTGACGGCGCCGCGGCGCGCTGTGCTCGACAATGCGGCGCACCTTGTAGGGCGGCCGACCGCGCGTCTCGAAATAGATCCGCGCCTGCACCTCGGCGATGACCCCGAGCAGGATGAACAGGACGCCCGACAGGCCCGTTGTCGCCGCCAGCAACGGCAGCGGCGTCTGGATCAGGGAGGTCCCCATCCCGAAGCGCAGCCCCAGCGCCAGCGCAAAAATCATCACCGACATCATCAGGAAGCCAAGGCCGAACTTGCCGAAAAACTGGATCGGCCGGTCGAAGGCGCGGTCGATGAAGTAGACCAGCAGCAGGTCGAGCAGGACGCGGGCGACCCGCCCGAGCCCGTATTTCGACCGGCCGTAGCGCCTCGCGTGGTGCGTCACCGGGATCTCGGTGACGCGGGCGCCCTCGCGAGCGGCAAAGATCGGGATGAAGCGGTGCATCTCGCCATAGAGGCGGACATCCTCGACCACCTCGCGGCGATAGGCCTTGAGCGTGCAGCCGTAATCGTGCAGCGGCACCCGCAACAAGCGCGAGATCAGCCGGTTGGCGAGGACCGACGGCAGGCGTCGGGTCAAGGCGCGGTCCTGCCGCGACTGCCGCCAGCCGGAGACGACGTCGTAACCCTCGGCGAGTTTCTCGAGCAGCCGCGGGATGTCGGCAGGATCGTTCTGCCCGTCGCCGTCCATCGGGATGATGACGTCGCCGGTGCTGTTTTGGATGCCGGCCATCAGCGCCGCGGTCTGGCCGTAGTTGCGCGCCAGGTGCAGCACCTTGACGCGCGGGTCGCCGGCGGCGATCTCGTCGAGCACGGCGCCCGAGCCGTCCCGCGACCCGTCATCGATGAACACGACCTCGGCCGAGCCGCCGATGCCGTCGAGCGTGTCGCCAATCGCACGATAAAGCTCGTGCAGCCCCTCGGCCTCGTTGTAGACCGGGATGATGATGGAAATGTTCATCGGTGCGATTGTATCCCAAAGCGCCGCTTGTGGCGATTGTCGCCGGCGATGGTTAACAAGCCGCTTACAGCTATCTGCGAGACTCGGAAGCCCCGAACCTGCGGACGAAGGCTCTACCGCTCCGAACCGGCGGTCTGGGCTTCAGCCGCCTGGACTTCACCAGCCGCCGGCGAGGCGCGCCCGCAGCCGCGGCCATAGCCGCTCGACGATGCGCGAGTCGCGTAGATAACGCGCCAGCTTGCGCGGACCGAGCGCCAGCAGGCGAGCCAGTGCCGGCACGAGGCTGCCCGGTGTGCCTTTGGCGGCGGCAGCCAGCGCGACATTGACGTCGATCGAGACGGCGGAGATCGCCGCTGTCGCCGCGTGCCCGCTCCGCAGCCTGCCGAGGTAGCGGTCGCGGACGATCTCCTGCTGCCGGCGAAAATCGTCGAGGGCGCGGCTGCCGGAGACCGTCAGCGAGTTGCCGTGAATGCGAAAGCAGGTCAGCGCCTCGCGGTGGTAGTAGACCGGCCCGGCGAACAACAGCTTCAGGTAAAGATCCCAGTCGGCGGTATACCACAGCTCATCGTCCATGCCGCCGACCGCGAGGTAGGCCTCGCGGCATATGACCGGCGCCGGGATGGCGATGAAATTCTGTACCAGGAGGCGCGCGAGCAGCGCCTGTGACGGCAGCGTTTCGCCGTCCGGCAACGGGCAGCGCCAGCGTCCGAGCGGTTTGCCGGCGCCGTCGACGATGATCGATGCGTGCAGGTGCATGACCGCGTCGGGCTGCGCGTCGAGCCATTGCCGAACCGCTCGGGCGCGGCCCGGCAGCCAAAGATCGTCCTGGTGCAGCATCGAGATCCAGGGTGACCGCGCCATCGCCGCCGCGGCATTGGTCTTGGCCGGCCACGGCAGCAGGTCCGGCCGGCTTTCGGCGCGGAGGTCGAGCCGGTCGGCAAAGCCGGCGGCGATCTCGAGACTGGCCGGGGTGGCGCTGCTGTCGAGCAGCACGATTTCGATCCCCGGCTCGTTCTGGTCGGCGACCGATTGCAACGCCGCCTGTAGCCAGCGCTCGCCGTTATGCGACGGCACCAGCACGGAAAGCCAAGGCGCGACGGTTGGGATGGCGATGCGCTCTTGATGCGAGGGTTTTCCGACGAAGGACAGTAGGATCGAGCGGCTGGATTAACAATGCCTTGAGCAATACGGGTGAGGCTGTGGCGGCCGCAACCGGGAGGCGCGATGCAACTGTCACCGCCGACGCAGGCGAGTTGGGGCACCCTGCTGTGGCAAGCGCATCAAGCCGATCGGCTGCCGGCTAGATGAGCCGACGCCCACGGAGCAAGCCGGCGGCCATGAAGTTGACGATCGCGCCCGGTGCCATCGTGCTATTCGCCACCCCGATCGAACGGAGTCATCGACGGTAGCTCATTCATGATTGTGCAAAGCCGGGATTCGGTTTCCGGCTCCAGGCTGCTATGCCCGGCCGTCGTAATAAAGTAGTGGAGATCGGTGTTACCGACCGCCCGCAACCATCGCGCAAGGGCTTCTGCCTGGTAGAGGTGGCACACCCGATCGTAACGCCCATGCACGATGCGCACGGGGATATCCTTGATCCGATGAACATGGCCGAGGATGTAATCGTTGTCGCGGTTGTCCTCGCCGCTGCCGCCAAGAAAGCCGCCGTTCATCATGTAGTGGACCAAAATCCTGGCCACCGTCAGAGCGTATTTGGCATTTGGTCGGTTTTGGCTGTTTTCGTCCCGGTTCAGGCGACTGGCACTGGTTTCCCAAGCGACGCAAGCTGACGCGGCCTTCAAGGCACGCTCCCGGTCCGCTTCATTCTGCGGCGGCGCGGCGAGTATTTTTGCGAGCCCTCTGACGACGTCGCCGCGATCGTCGTCGGGGATTTCAGTGACGAATTGGCTCCACGCCGTCGGGAAATCCAGGTAGGCGCCGGGCACCGGCATCGCCAGCGCATCCGCCGCGAAACCCGCCGCGTTGCCCTGAAGGAAATAATCGACATCCGCTCTGCGGCACAGAAAGACCCCGCGCAGGATGAGGGTCTGCACCGTTTCGGGATGGGCAATGGCGTAGGCAAGGGCGAGCGTACTGCCCCAACTGCCGCCGAAAACGTGCATCTTGCCGTGGATCTCCAACTCCCGCCGCAGCCGCAACACGTCGGCGATAAGATGTTCGGTCGTATTGTCGGTAAGGGCCGCTGTCGGGTCGTCATCGCCGGCGCTGGGGGTACTCTTGCCGCAGCCGCGCTGGTCGAACAGGACGACCCGATATCGGTCGGGATTGAAAAAGCGCGCGAGAGACTTGTGGCAGCCTGCTCCCGGCCCGCCATGCAGGACCATGACCGGCTCACCGTCTGCAGACCCGTATTCCTCCCAGTAGATACGGTGCTGGGGATGACCTTCGACAGTCAGGTGGCCAGATTTTCTGCAAGGCGAGGCCGGATACCCGTTGCTAGTCATCGGGTTTGCCGCAGGGTGAACATCGGCACGGTGACGATCCTCTATACGAAGGTGACGGAGGTGATGCGAGCCAGTCGTGCACGGAACGGCAGATCACAGCACCAGCTGTTTCGACGGTCGCATCCGAGACCGAACGGAGCGGCGGCCGTCATTGCCGGTTGCCGCCGGATATCGAGCGCCGACGGCTGGCTGTGCGCGGCTCATCGGCCAGCTCGATCCACGTCGGCGCGTGATCGCTGGCCTTCTCCCAGCCGCGCACCGCGCTATCAACCTCCGCTCGCAGCAGGCGGCCGGCCAGCGACGGGCTCAGCAGCAGGTGGTCGATACGCAAGCCGGCATCCCGAGCGAATGCGTTCCGGAAGTAATCCCAGAATGTGTAGATGCGTTCGCCCGGATGCAGCGTGCGCAGCGCGTCCAGCCAGCCCTGCTCCGTGAGGCGATGAAAGGCGGCGCGAACTTCGGGACGGAACAGAGCGTCATCGCGCCAACGCTCCGGTGCGTACACATCGAGATCGGTCGGCATCACATTGTAATCACCGGCAAGCACGACCGGCTTATCGAGCAAAAGCAACTCAGCGGCCCGCGAAATCAGCCGGTCGAACCAGCGCAGCTTGTAGTCGAACTTTGGACCAGGCGCCGGATTGCCGTTCGGCAGATAAAGGGAGGCGACAACAACCCCATTGACTGCCGCCTCGATGTAGCGGCTGTGGGTGTCGTCGGGATCGCCCGCGAGACCGCGCGACGTCTCGATGGGATCGGCGCCGCGGGCGAGAATGGCAACGCCGTTCCAGCTCTTCTGGCCGTGCCAGACCGAACCGTAACCGGCTTGCCGGAGCGCCGGCTCCGGAAACTTCTCCTGCGGCGCCTTCAATTCCTGCAGGCAGACAACGTCCGGCTCGGCTTCGGCCAGCCAGCGCAACAGCACCGGCAACCGGCCATTGACCCCGTTGACATTGAAGGTCGCGATCTTCATTCGGGAGCCGGTCAGGTGGGGACGGTCAGCCGCAGCAAGCGGGTCGGATCGCCTTCATCCTCGATGCCGCGCAGCGCCGCGATCAGGCTGGCGGCGTCGACAAACGGAGCACCATAGCTCGCCAGCTCACGCACCTTGCCGTCGAGCTCGGCATCGCTCATCGGCCGCCCGGGGGTGCCGCGGCCGTGCCGGACATGCTCGCGATGCTCGGTTCCATCGGCGAGGCGTATCGTAACCGTCGCCGACTCGACCGGCGCGGCCGGGTCTTCCTCGAAGACAACCTTTTCGCGCAGAGCGCGTACTGCCGCATCGGCAACACAATCGTCCTCATATTGCGCCAGACCCGCGGCACCAAAGATGATCGCCGCGGCGACGCTATGCTGCAGGCTGACCTTGGCGTCGCGCCCGTTCTCGACAGTCGGCCGGTCGGTGCGCTCGCGCATCAGCTTGTGGCCGCGCACGACGACGCGGTCTATCGCCTCCGGCACCCGTGCATGACTGGCACGCAGTTCGAGACAGGCGTCAATCACCGGGAACAACACAACCCCGCACGGATAGGGCTTGTACGCATTGTTGAGCACCTCCCAGCGTTCGCCGATCGCGTCGGTTATCTGGGCGAGATCGACCGAGTCGCTGGCTACCGCCGCAAACCCGTATCGCCCTTCGATCGGCCTCTCGGGTCCGCTAAACCCGCCGTCGGCCAGCAGCGCCGCGCCCAACCCGTTCTTGGCGGCGTTGCCGACCCCCAGGCTTTTGGACATGCTGCCCAGGCTTTCGACAAGGCTCGCCGACTGGGTTGCGGCATGGCCGAGCGCCCAGGCCGTGCGCCGCACATCGAGCCCGATCAGGCGCGAGCAGGCGGCGGCCGCCCCGAAAATCCCGCATGTCGCGGTAATGTGCCAGCCGCGCCGGTAATGCGTCGGCATGACCGCCAGCCCGACGCGGCACGAGGTCTCGACCCCGACGATAAACGCGTGCAGCAAGTCGCGTCCGGACATCGAACGCAGCTCGGCCAGGGCGAAGAGGCCCGGCGCGACCGGCGCGGCCGGGTGCATCACGGTTCCGAGATGCGTGTCGTCGTACTCGAGCACATTGGCGCTGACGGCATTGAGAAAAGCGGCATTGAGCGCGTCCGGCCTCTCGCCGCGCCCGATCACGGTCGCCTGCGGCGGACCGAAGAACGGCGCCAGCACGTCGATGGCGATATCCATAGCCTCGTCATGCGCGCCACCGAGCGCACAGCCGACAAAGTTCAACAAGCCGCGCCCGCCTTCGCGCCGCACCTGCGGCGGGATGGCATCCCATCGTGACCCGGCGACGAATTGCGCCAGCGATTGGGTGACATGCGATTGTTGGTCGGTCATTCGCACCTCCTTAGTCCGCCCGGTCTGACACGCATCGCCGGCAACCGTTTGGATAGTTTCGCCGGCGAAGTCACGCGTGTCGACTACCGGCGACCGCTATCGCCGGACCGGTCCGGAGCGGAGCGGAATAACTTTATGAACACCGTTCGGATTTTCCATTGCCCTCTGCGCGCAAGCGTCGCAAGCTCAGTATGCCCTGCCTGAAGGGCCGCGAAATTCAACCAGAGCATTTGCCGGAGAGGTAAGCATGAGCGGTCACGCCCATCACACGCCCGCGGAAATCCGCGCCAAGCTGAAGCACCCGATCATCGACGGCGACGGGCACTGGGTCGAGTACGACCCGGTATTCGCCGAGCAGATGCGCAAGGCGGGGGGCGACAAGGCGGCCGACGGGTTTCTCGCCGCGATGGCGGCAACCCGCGACGCGCTGGTGATGAGCGTCGAAGAACGCCGCCGCCGGCGCGTGGCGATGCCCGGTTTCTGGACCCGCCAGACCGGCAACACGTTCGACCGCGCCACCGCGATGATCCCGCATTTGCTTTACGAGCGGCTGGACGAGATCGGCTCCGACTATGCGATCGTCTACCCGACGGCCGGGCTGCGGCTGCCGCGCATCAAGGACGACGAGACGCGCCGGGCGGTGATCCGCGCCTACAACATCGTCTCCGCCGACTATTTCAAGGATCTGCAGGACCGGATGACGCCGGCGGCGATCATCCCGATGCACCACCCGGAAGAAGCGATCGCCGAACTCGAATTCGTCACCAGCCAATTGGGCTCGAAGGTCGGGATGTTCGGCAGCGCGATGCCGCGCCAGGTCGCCTCGGTTCCCGAAGGCCAGCCCGACATCGACCGCCTGGCGGTGTGGTACGAGGTCTTCGGCATCGACAGCATCTACGACTACGACCCGGTGTGGGAGACCTGCCGCAAGCTCGGCATCGCCCCCACCTTCCACTCGACCGGCAGCAACCAGGCGCTGCGCAACTCGCCGACCAACTTCACCTACAACCATATCGGCCATTTTGCCGATGCCGGGCATGCCGCCGCGAAGGGCATTTTCCTCGGCGGCGTCACGCGCCGCTTCCCCGAGTTGCGCTTTGCCTTCCTCGAAGGCGGCGTCGGCTGGGGCGCGCAGCTGTTCGGCGACCTGATGGAGCATTGGGAACGGCGCAACATCAAGGCGCTCGACAACATGCGGCCCGATCGGCTCGACCGCGACCTGCTGATGAGCCTGGTCGAGAAGTACGGCTACAAGGAACACGCCGCCGCCTTGCGCGAGCGCGACGGCTGGCCCGACCCCGAACTGCAGATGACAGGCGGGATCGACAACCTCGACGACTTCGCCGCCTGCCAGCTCACCCGCAAGCAGGACTGGATCGACCTTTACGTCACCCCGTACTACTTCGGGTGCGAGGCGGACGACCGGATGAACGCGACTGCGTTCCTCAAGCTCAACCCGTTCGACGCGCAGCTCAACGCGATCTACAGCTCGGATATCGGGCATTTCGACGTAATCGACATGCGCGACCCGCTGCCGGAAGCCTACGAGCTGGTCGAGGACGGCTACATCAGCGAAGACAATTTCCGCGATTTCGTTTTCGAGAACGCGGTGCGGCTCTGGGGCGCCCAGAACCCGCGCTTTTTCGAGGGAACGTCGGTGGCGAAGGAAGCAGCCGCAGTGCTGCAAGCCGCGCGGCCCGCGCTGCAGGTGGCGGCCAAATAGCCGCTGGTCCGCATCGGCGACGCGGCGCCTTTCCGGCGCCGCGCTCGCGGCCGTGCGTCGCAGGCGTACTACCCGTGCAGTTTGTACCAGGGATGCGGGTTGCCCGTCACCTTGACGCGCAGCGTGTAGACCGAGGTGTGGGCGCAGCAGAACAGCGTCCGCAGATCGGGGCCGCCAAAGGCGAAATTCACCGCCTGCTCCGGCCAGCGGATGACGCCGATCGGTTTGCCGTCAGGGGCCATCACCCAGATGCCGCCCGGTCCGGTGCAATACACCCGACCGATGCTGTCGACCTTGAGGCCATCCGGGATGCCCGGCTCGCTGCCGTTGAGGTCGGCGAAGATGCCGCGTCCGACCATGCGGCCGTCGGCATCGAGGCGGATCGCGTGGATGTATTGCGACGAGCGCGTATTGGCGACGTAGAGCGTGCGCTCGTCCGGCGACAGCGCCAGCCCGTTCGGGTATTCGCAATTGGCCAGCACGCTGAGGTCGCCATCCGGCGCCAATCGATAGACCCGGGCGCCATCCCACAAATTGTCTTCGCCGTCGCGGCCGGGGATCTCGCGCTCGTGATACGAGCGGCGCTTGTCGGGATCGGTAAAATAGAGGCAGCCATTCGAGTGGCAGATGACGTCGTTCGGCCGGTTGAAGCGGCCGCCCTGGTAATTGTCGACCAGCGACTCGACCGTGCCGTCCGGCCCCATCCGGGTCAGGCGGCGATCATCGCCTTCGCAGACGATCAGCCGGCCCTGCAGGTCGAAGGTCGTGCCGTTGCCGCCGATCGTCGTCCGGACCAGCTCCGGCTCCTTGCCTGGCACCATCCGATGCAGCCGATTGCGGCGCAGATCGACGAAATACCACCAGCCGTCCGGGTGCCAGAGCGGCCCTTCGGTGAAGATGAAACCGGTCGCCAAGCGTTCGGGTTCGGCGGTTTCGAGAACCTCCGGCAGGTAATTGTCGGTCGCCATCGCCCTCTCCGTTTCGGCCCCCAACGCGACGCCATGACCCATCGCAGAGGCTGCCGCGCAGCCCGAATTATTCCGCCGCGTCCTGGGCCTGATCGCCGAACACGTTATAGGTCCGCGCCTGATAGCGGATCATATAGTCGGTGTAGTAGGTCGTCTCGTATCGGGGCGGCCGGGCGGGCCCGACGCAGGTCGGAACGGCGGCGATCGGCCAGTCGATCTGGGCATCGCAGAAAAACGCCAGCGCGTAGCGCTCGCCGCCGGTGCGGTTGACCGCGCGGTGCGGCGTGGCGAGGAAATGGTCGTTGGTCCAGCGCAGCAGCAATTGCCCGCCATTCACGATAAACGCGTCGGGGACGGTCGGGACGTCGATCCAATCGCCGGCCGGGGTGCGGAATGCGAGACCCGGCACGTCGTTGGGCGCGAGGAGCGTCAGGAAACTCGTATCGGTGTGCGGCGCGATGCCGAATTCGTCGTCGGGCCCCGTCGGCTGCGGCGGGTAATGGGTCGCCCGCAGCTTGTATTGGAAGTCCGAGAAGGGCCCATCGAAGTAGGTCGCGGGCAGGTCGAGCGCGCGGGCATAAACGCGCACAAGGCGTTGCACCAGCCGCTCCAGCGTGTCGCAATATCGCACGATTGTTTCGCGAAAGCCGCTGAGGCCCTCGGGCCACTGATTGGCGCTCCGGAAGCGCCGGCCGGAGACGACGTCGGGGTGGTCCGGCGCGAGATCGCGCGCCATGAAGAACGCCTCGTTCATATTGGGCTTGGTTACGTCCGCCACGACCGAGGTGCGCAGTGTGTCGCCCATCATCGGCAGATAGCCGACATTGTGCTTGTCGAGCTTGATTTTGAGCTTTTCGTCGAGCGGCCGGGCGTGAAAACGGGCGACTTGGCGGTGCACCTCATGCACCAGCGCCAAGGGCACGCCGTGATTGACGATCGAGTAGAAGCCGATCTCGGTCAGCGCACGCCGCAACTCGGCTGCGGCGCAGTCAAGCGCCCCGGGCACGCCCGCAAGATAGGGCCCAAGATCGATGACCGGGATCGCGTCAGCGTCGGACATGGTTGCGAATTGGCGAGAAGAGAACCGCCCTGGCTAGGACGGTTCTCTTCGAGCGTCAGGCAGGCCTAGGAAGCCGGGCGAGCAACCGCGACCAGCTTGTTGCCATCCGGGTCACGCAGATAGGCGAGATAGGCGCCGTTCGGGCGCACGCCCGGCGGATCCTCGATCGAGGTGCCGCCATTGGCGACGCCGGCCTTGTGCCAGGCTTCGGCCAGTTTGGCATCGCCGATGTTAAAGCCGATCGTGCCGCCGTTGGCGGCGGTGGCCGGCTTGCCGTCGTTGGGCTTGGTCACGATGAAGCGGGTGCCGTTGTGACTGTAGGCGATCCGGCCTTCACGCACCTCGGACCCGGGCTGCGCCCCGATCGCGGTAAACACCGCGTCGTAGAACTTCTTCGACCGGGCAATGTCGTTGCTGCCGACTACGATATGGCTGAACATTTCGGTTTCTCCTCTTCGGTTAAGCAAATCTCCTCGTCTTAGAAAAAGACGAAGGAGCGGACCACGACGTTCTTGCGGCACGGAGCGTCGAGCGGCACGTTCGGGTCGATGCAGGCGGTATGGAAAGACCAGCGCGACACCGAGCCGTCCGTCACCGAGTCGTAGCACTTGAGCATCGAGACTTCATTGGGCTGCTGCCGCGGGAACCAGTACCACTCGTGCTCGGGACGGTAGGTGAAGCGGGTGGTCTCGCCGACCCGGTCGTCGTAGATCCGGTAGTTGTTGATGTAGGGCTGGTCGGCGAAAGAGGGCCAAGCGCAGAGCACGAACGGGAATTGCTCGATCGTTCGTATCGGCTTGGCGAGATTGATCGACATGAACCGCCGCGACATCTTCGCGTCGGCCTCTTCCTCGGTGTAGTGCTGGGTGCGCCCGAAGTTCCGCAGGTTCCGGGTGAGCAGTTCGCGACAGCGGACGCGGCCGCTATTGTCGTTCAGGTCGTTGTGCACAAGATTGGCGTAATTGGCGTTGACGCCCGGGTTCTTGCCGTCCTGGTCTTCGGTGCGGTCGCCCTCATAGTCCTTGTCGAAGACGTCGTGGTTGTAGACCAGGGCGTCGGTGGCATCCGGGAAGAAATCGAGCAGCAGCTTCTCGATCTCCGGATAGTAGACGGTCCGCACCTCTTCCGAATCGTAGATATTCGTGCATTTCGACTCGAGGTGCGCCAGCGACAGGCCGAGCCGGTCCATGCATTCCGGGCTGGTCGGCGAGAGGCCGGGGTAATACTCGCCGATGCGGCGCGCATCGCGCAGCACCTGCGGGAAATAGAGGTCTCGCCGGCGGTTACCCCGCTCGTTCGTGCGCAAGATCGCCGCGGTCTCGGCGCGCTCCGGGTCGCGCCAGATCGCGTTCGACGGGACCACCGAGTAGGTCGGCCGCTCGTACACGGTATAGGGCAGCGGCAGCGCCACGCCGCCCGGCGGCGCCTTGATGCTGTTCGACTGGCGGATGTATTCCACGCACTCGTCATAGTCGCGGAACGCCAAGCCCCATTTGGTCTTGATGGGGCCCGGCGGCGCCTTGGCGATCATGTCGGCGACGCGCTGGCCCTCGCCCGCAGCGATCTCGGAGAGCGCGTCCTTCAGCGCCTCGGCGGTTCCCGCGTCGCCGTCCCGGTCGAACGCCATGTAGGACAGGCCGCCATTTGCCGCGATCGGCGGCGGCTGTCCTGCCGTCCGCTGGAGCGGCGGCACATAGGCCGACGCCTCTCTCTCCGCCGCGGCAGCCTGGTTGTCAGCGATATCGAGCTGGCTCATCGCATACCTCCGATGATGTCGCCTCACCGTGGCACACGAAGCCTGTTTTTTCCAGCGCGCGATCAATTGCGGCAACCGGCGACAATCGTTGTCGGCACCCCGGAGCGCGACTACCGTGTCGTCCAGACGGTCGCCGCCCGGCTGATCATGCCGCGGTCGGCCGGAGGGAGAGCAAATGAACGGGTTCCTCAACGCCGCCGCCTGGCGAGCGGCCTGCGCCGCGGATGCAGTCCTCTCCACCTGGGCCGGCCCCTGGGCAGTTTCTTTCGCGGTCGCGTCGGGAAACGACATCACGGTCTTCGATTTCGCCGAAGGACGGATTGCCGCCGATCCAGGCCCAGGCCCTCCCGCCTTTATCCTCTCGGCACCGGAGGCGATCTGGGCGCGGTTTCTCGAACCCGTTCCGCCGCGTCACCACCACGGCATTTTTGCCATGATGTACCGGCTGCCGCAATTTTCCATTCAAGGCGACGAACTTGCCTTCATGCAGCACGCCCACATCGCGCGCCGGGTGCTCGAGGTCGGGAAGTGGCTGGCCTTGGGTCGGGCGCTGCCGGTGCCGGTGTCGCTGCATCCCCGAGAAGGCGCCCGCGCGGCGCCCG